>JAILHW010000247.1 GCA_024695605.1 Lachnospiraceae bacterium
GAAGCTGGAGAAGTATTATGAGAATATGTTTGCGGGCTTTACGATCGGAAAAAACTACGGCCTGCCCGCAAAAGAGATCAAGAGGCTGAAAAATACACTTGCATTCGAGGCATTTTATAAGGTCTGCAGAAATCTGCCGGAGGAGGAGCGGCTTTCGATCTGGGGAGAGAACAAAGAGCAGATGATCGCACTGGTGCGTTCGATCAAATTTCCAATCCTTCGGGCCTACTGCGGACATATCATCAAGGAGATGAAGCTAAAGAAGATCTGCGATGGGTATGACGAGCTGATGCTCGAGCTTTTGCAGACCCCGACGGTCTATGCGAGGGAAAATGCGCTGAAGGCCATTTACAGCTTTGGAAAACCGGAGCTTGTAAGGCAGGCGTTTTTACAGCTGTCCGAGCGGAAGATGCCCCACAATGACAAGCTGATCCTGGACGGCATGCTGTCCTTTACCGGAGATGAGAGAGAGCTGGCAGCAACGCTGATGGAGGTCTTTGACGATCTGCTGGACTGCTACCGCAATTCGCTCATCGATTATCTGGGGCAAAAGCACATCGATACCTATGATGAAAGACTGATGTGCATGGCCGATCTTCCGGTGGATACCCTGTGCGACATTCTGCGTAAGCTGGAGCGTTCACCTTCGGAGCGGAATCTGTTATTTTTGGAATCGACGATCAAAGCCTATCGTCATACGGATACCTGGGAACCTGTGGCCATCTCGGTCAAGGGACTCGGCGGGTATCCCGGCAATGAAAGGGTGCGCGGGATCCTGATGGACCTGCTGCTTTCGAGAAACTGGTATATCAGAAAAAATGCTGCAGCGGCACTGGTTGCCGATGGGATTACCGAGCAGGAGATCGAGCAGATCCACAGCAAAAACGACCGCTATGCGGATGATGCTCTGCAGTATGAGCTTGGAAGGAGGCCCGCACATGTTTGATCGTTTTCTGTTGTATTATGTCGTATATTTTAATATTTTCATTGCCATCTATCTGCTCATTTATACCATCTTCTTGATGGTGAATATGGTTTACGGGGCACTGCATATCCTTCGTTCGGTGCGGCTGGAGCGGCTGCACAATGTACTGGAGCATGATTTTTATTATCCGATCTCCATCATGATCCCTTTGTACAATGAAGGAAAGACAGGCCTTCAGACCGTTGACAACGTGCTCAAACAGGACTATCGTTTATTTGAGATCATCATCATTGATGACGGATCCACGGATGATACCAAGCAGCTTTGCATTGACCGCTATCATCTGACGCAGGAGATCGACCGGCCCATCCGGTATCAGGTTCCCTGTCAGCAGATCAAAGAGGTGTACGCCGGCATCTATGAGGGCAGGGCCATCACCCTGATCAGCAAAGTGAACGGCCGTACCAAAGCCGATGCCGTCAATGCGGGGATCAATGTCTGCAACTATCCGTATTTTGTCAATATGGACGGAGATGAGATCCTGCAGAAGGATGCCTTAAAGTGGGCGGCCAGAGCCATCCTGGAGGAGGACAATGTGATCGGCGTGGGCGGAAATCTGCGCATTTCCAATGGTGTGCAGTTTCGGGATGCGATCCCTTCCTTTTTCCATTTCGGCAAGAATCTGCTTCCGGATATCCAGACGCTCGAATACGGCAGAAACTTTGCCGGGGCCCGCATTTTTCACAATGTCTGGAATGCCAACCTGATCATTTCCGGCGGCTACGGTGTCTTTAAGAAAAGTGCGGTCGTCGAGGTGGGCGGCTACGATTCCACCAGCATGGGCGAGGATATGGAGATGACGATCCGTCTGCATAAGCACTTTATGGATAAAAAAGAGCCTTATGTGATGAAGTACGTGGAGGACAGCGTTTGCTGGACGCAGGCGCCGCATACCTTTTCGGATCTTCGCCGGCAGCGGCAGCGCTGGCAGTGCGGACTGGTGCAGACCATCGGAAAATACAAGAAGATGATCTTAAATCCCAAGTACGGGATCGTCGGGATGTTCATGTTCCCCTATATGATCGCCTATGAGCTGATCACACCGATTTTGATGCTGATGGGGTGGCTTTGTATCGCAGCGAGCTTTTATCTGAACATAGCGAACTTTCCGTTTATTCTGTTTTTGTATATACTGTTTGTATTTTTCAGTATCGTGCTGACGATGCTGTCCTACTTTGCAAACTGCTACCGCAGAAGAGAGCGGATCTCCTTTTTGGATGTGTTTATGATCCTGGGGCTGGGGCTGTTTGAAGCCTTTGTTTACCGGACCTTTGTGGCTGTGGTATCCTTTGCGGCCTTCTTTAAGAAGAAAACACTGAAACAGGCTTGGAAGTCCCCGACCCGCGTGGAGGTCAAGGCGGATTGATGGGAAACGTTTGAAAAAGGAACGGGTATGAAAAAAGAAGAGAAAACAAATGTGATGCGCGTCCTGGAGGCAAAGAAGATCCCCTATG
>JAILHW010000249.1 GCA_024695605.1 Lachnospiraceae bacterium
CTCCATCACCTTTTCATCCGGCATCTCCAGCTGTCTGTCCAGCTTTTCCAGAAGGCTTTCCCGGATGGATTCCCTCAGTCTCTCATAGTCGTTGTCCGCTCCCACATCCTTCATCCGAGGATCTCCTGTCTGATATAGTCCGCCAGCTCACTTTTTCCCATGGCCATCATCTCCCTGGGAAGCCTTGAAAATTCCGGCAGTCTGCAGAGCTTGGTCTTTTCCAGGATGGATTCCAGCTTCAGGTAATCCAGCGTGCTCTCAAAGGCATCCACCTTTGCCCTGGCCAGCGGATCGTCAAGGTAGGGACACAGAATCCGGTCACAGCGAAGCAGCAGCGAATAAATCCCTCCGATCTCAGAAAGATCCAGGATCAGCACCTCGTACTCGGTCTCCTTTGACACCCTCTCGATCAGCCGAAGCAGTCCCTGGGCACCAAACTCCTCAATATCCGGAAACGCAACCGCAGGCGGTATATAGTCCAGCTTCCCCACCTTTTCCACCAGCGTTTCGATCCGCATCGCAAGGCGCTCCTCGGGTGAGCTGATGTAGAAAAACAGATCCGTCAGCCCCTGGGAAAACTCCTTTTGCATCAGGTATTCCATCCCGGAATAGGGCTCAAAATTCAGATACAGCACCTTTTTGTCCGCAGCCATGACCTGTCCCAGAGTCACCGCCAGTGTGCTTTGCAGGATCGGTCTGACCGGAGAATAGATGCCGATGATCTGTGCGCCCTTCAGGCCTGCGCTCTGCAGACGGCCGAAATCCTCATCCGTTTCCAAAAGCCGTTCTATGATCTCCCTGACCAGCCCCGAAACAGGCTGGTACTTAAAGATCCCGTCTCTTTTTTTATCCTCCGTCAGATAAATGATCCGCTCTGTCCTGCCCAGCAGGATCTCCGTCTCATAGGCTTCTAAAAACTGCTCTCCGATAAAGGCCGCCTTACTTTCATACTGCCTGCAGTGTTCCAAAAGCTTTTCCACATCGTTAAATGCCTGTACCTCCAGCTCGGTTTTCGCAAGCGCCCTGGCCAGCTCCTGCTGCAGGGCCATTACAAATTCTGTTTGTTTGTCACAGATCAAAACCTGCTCTTTCATAAATGCCTCCGTCATCGGATCCTGCGATCCTAAAAGGGTAGATCGAACAGCATGCCCATTTTGGATTCCCACAGCATCCCCAAAAGCAGGGGAATGGAAAAATGGATCCTGTGCATCCTGTCCTGTTTGTCTGATGGTTTACGTAGTCCCGGGAGTACAAATCCTGGCATCAGATAGATGCCGGATAACAGAACGCTGATAAACAGCGCATAGATGAAACCGCTTAAGCTTCTGCCAAAGCCGATATGGATCACGCAGATCCCAAGGAGCTTGACATCACCGCCGCCAATGGCTTTCAGCTTCCACAAAGGGATGAGCAAAGCCGTCATACAAAGGCAAAGTGCGCATCTTACAGTCATAAAAAGCAGCAGCGATGGTATCTTTTGTCCCTGATACAGTCCTTCCAGCAATAACAGGATCAGTCCAAGCCCGCCTCCTGTCAGGATCAGTGCATTGGGAATGCGAAAGGATTTCAGATCCGTATAAACGGCTGACAGCAAAATCAATGTCAGCAAGATCAAAAACGTATATTCCTCCTTTGTCAATGAACGCAGTTACCTGTTACATCTTTATCTTCTGGGAAACTTCCGACCGATCGGAATCGGAATTGAATTTCAGAACATCAGATCTGTGAACCTGACCTGATGGTATCTGGATTATACGAAATCAGAATTGCGTTGTAAATACCATGGATCGATATTTTTGATTTTTGTGAAAAGTGACGGAAAATGAAAAAAATCTCCTGCATTGCAGCCCTCAAAGCCGCATAAACAGGGGATTTTTACTTGTCAAAAAGCCAAAGCCCGCGACCGCGTTTCTACTCATGTTATATGCGAATGCGGTTTTTCGCTCATACAAATGATCAACCTTTGGCAAAGGGCAGCCGGGAATTGCACGCGGACCGGCTTTGCCGTATCTAAATATGTCTCTCATTCTCATTGGTAAAGCACTCGCAGAAACGTCCCGAAAAACCGGGCGCAACGCCTCCTGCATACAGATGGGATGTATCGCCATAGGTAATGCACCGCCACTGGACATTGCCCTCGGTGCGCTCCTCCGTTGCAACAATGGACACTGAAGTAGGTGCAGCGCAGAAGCCCTGCCATAAGATCATCGGTGAGATCCCTATCAGATGGGAGATCAGCATCGTCTCCAGACCAAAATGACAGAAGAAAATAATCGTGTCATTATGGGGTGCGATGGCTTCAAACATACGCCCTTTGTGACGATACCCGTGAGCCTCCAGGAAGGCATCAAATTCCTCAACCACCTTTCTGTGCTGCCCTTCGATATCCTCCTTTTCAAAGACCGGATGCCTGTACCATTGATCCGCCTGATACATCTCATCCAGCACCGTCCAGTGCTGCGGAAGCCAGTCCCAGGGAACGCCGCCCTCACCTGGCTTATCCAAACGATATACGGGGTATCCGAACTCCTGCAGCCACCAAAGGGTGGCAGGCTCAATGCCGCTTCCCTCGAGGGCAAGCCTTGCGGTTTCCTGTGCCCTGCCAAGTGGCGAAACATAGTATTCCTTTGCTCCGAAGCCCGGAATCCTGGGTACCAGCAATCCCGCTTCCTTTCTTCCCTGCTCTGTTAAGGCGTCCTTCTCATAATCCGGATCGCCGTGTCTGATAAATACGATTTTCATTTATGTTCCCATCCTGTTAAACTGATCTTTTTTTACTTCTGTACGGAATAGCCGAACTTTCCGATTTTTTCTCCAAGAGTATAATACTCCCCGTGAGAATAAGCGATCAGGCCCGTTTGCTCTAAGGCAAATCTGCCCTTTTCATCCATATACCGATCATCCACTGTAACGCCCACAACCTCTGCCAGAAACAAATCATGTGAACCAAGCTGCTCCGTTTTCGTGACCCTGCACCAGATATTGACAGGACTCTCTTCGATCGCCGGAGCATCCAAAAGTTCTGTCCGGTATTCGGTCAGATTCATCTCTCTGAACTTGTCATAATCCCGTCCGGATCTGACGCCGCACCAGTCACAGGCCCTGGTCAGTTTTTCCGTCACCAGATTGATGACAAACTCTCCGGTCTCGGATATGATCCCGTGGGAATGCCTTTGGGGTCTGACAGAAATGGATACCATCGCCGGATCCGAGCAAACGGTTCCTGCCCAGGCTACCGTAATGATATTGGGCCGCTCTCCCTTTTTCTGACAGCTGACCATAACCGCCGGCACGGGATACAGCATATTACCGGGCTTCCAAAGTTGTTTTGACATTTCTATTTCCTTTCTAATCCCAGACCTTATTGAGCATCTGCTGCGACAAAACCTGATCTGTGATTCCTGACGATACTAGTTTCAAAGGTTGTTTACCTTTTGAAACCGTCTGATACTTCAGCAAATGTCCGAACACCCTGAATGTAATCGTCATATGCCGCTTCCGCATCCTTCCCGCGAAAGACAGTGCAAAGGCCACACATGTCACAATCCGCAATGCATGGATACCTGTCCCTTATATAATTCCTCCGTTCTTCTTCTGACGAATTACGAATATCCGGTGCATCAGTCATATAGCTTTTCCTCACATGATCTGTCTACCCGAGCGATAACGCTCCATAGAGAATAAAGGAGGCTGAACTCCAACATTCATTTCAAATCATCCAGATTGGCAGGATGAAAGTATTCCTGTCAATTGCGGATAAATCTTCCCTCAAGCATAGAATAGCGCCTGCTCCTCTCGGTACTGATCTCTTATCGAGTATAGTAAAAGCAGAAGCCAGTTCTGTTCCCGGATTTGTAGATTTCTTGATTTCCATGGGATGCAGTTTGCCATCTGTTTCGATAACTATGTCGATCTCATTGGTGTCTTTATCCCGGTAATAGTGGATTAGGCATTCTTTCGCACTGTTCCGCCAGGTCTTTCTGATCTCCGCAACCGTATAATTCTCCAGAATCGCGCCATTGATCGCCCCATTCATAAGGATTTCCGGACTGGAATACTTCGTCAGATACGCTACCAGGCCTGTATCAAAAAAATACATCTTCGGAGTCTTTACCGTGCGCTTCAAAAGATTATTGGAATACGGCCTTAGATAGAAGATAACTTCAGACTTTTCAAGAACTTGCAGCCATCTCTTAGCGGTGTCATCTGAAACACCCACATCCTGCGCAATGTCGTGTACGTTCAGCATTTGCCCCACACGACAAGCCGCCGCCCGAATGAAATCGGCAAAGAGCAGCTTATCTACTCCGGGGATCATATCAGTAACATCCCTGTTAATATAGGTCTGGATATAAGAACTGTAAAATACATCCCTGTCCCTATATCTGCCGCTCCTGTGTCCGGGCATGCCGCCATTCCAGATTCTCTCAAACATCTCTGTTGAAGAGCAACGAGTAAGGTGTTCCTTACGCTTGTTTATGGTGCTGATGTCGAGGTTTAAGGGATCTGTTATGGAATCCCCATAAAGTTCAGATTGTGACAGGGCCGACATATGGACGATAGCAGTCCTGCCTGCCAGAGATTCCTGTGCAAGCTCCATCAACTGAAATGCCTGTGAACCAGTCAGCCAGTAAGAGCCGGGGGCTACTCCGTTATCCACACGAATCTTAATATACGAGAACAATTCCGGTGCATATTGCACTTCATCAATCAAAACCGGTGCCGGATGCATCTCAAGGAAAAGAGCCGGATCAGATTTGGCCAGCCTCCTGTTTTCCGCATCATCCAACGTAACCTTCTGCCGCTCCGTTTTCTCCATCAGGTGCTCCAACATAGTGGTTTTTCCCACCTGCCTCGG
>JAILHW010000028.1 GCA_024695605.1 Lachnospiraceae bacterium
CTCCCTGCAAAGAACCAGCGCGGGATCCTCCTGTGTGAGTCCGTTGGCAACCAAAAGCAGCTCGAGGTTTTCATATTCCCCCGTTGCAAGGATGCTGTCAACGCAATCCTGCAGGGTATCCTCACTGTGATACACCGGAACGATCACGGTCACCATCGGCCCCTGCAGAGACGAGAGCTTGTCACTGTTTTGCTTTATATTTTGCTTTGTATTTTCCCTTGTATTTTCCTTTGTATTTTCCTTGGATGAATTCGGCATCTTGTATCCTCAAATTCTCTATCAGCAGGGGAATGCAAAAGGCTGTTCAAAAGCGTTTTTTGAAAGAGCCTTCTCCCTTGCCTATCTACAGATCATACACCCCTATGATCAGTCTCCAGATCATAATGGCATTCAAAAGGCCCATCACGGTAAACAGCAGTCTGCTTCTTCCGACGCGTCCCATGTTACCGGTTTTCTTTTCCCCCAGAAAGCAGATCAGAATGGGCAAAAACAACGGTGCAAAATAGCGGCCCTGCACGCCCCGGATCTCATTGGCCCCCACAGAGGTATAGCTGACATACATGGAGGTCCAGATCACGGCGCACATCCCGAAGGTCATGATGACGGTCAGGATCTTATTGCGAAGGCCGATGCCCTTGCGGGGCTCCTCCCATTCGCTGAGCTCTTCATTCTCACTGCGCGGCTTTAAAAAGGCCAGTCCGATTCCCAGCACCAGCACCATCCAGGTGGAAAACATCGAGGATTCTCCCACATAGCCGTACTGGAAGTATCCCTTGCCGCCCAAAAGATAGGAAAAGAGCATCTTCCCCATGGAGGACAAAAGGAGCGTTGCATACGCAAAGGGCTGGGAGAAAATGTACTGCACCTGTCCGATCACGCTGGATCCCACATTTCTCTTATCTCCCGCAAAGCTGATGTTGCTGACCAGGGTATAGTCGCTGCCCGCCACCGGCGTGGGCCGGAAGATGTTATACAGCATCAGACCCGCAATGGCCAGAACCGATAGCTTCAGGATCCATTCCTGCCACCTTGAGTGGAATTTCTTCTTGCCGTAGAACAGGAGCATACAGGCCATCAGAATGTAGATGGGCTTGGACAGGGATCCAATCACAAAGGAAAACAGCATCAGCAAAAGATTCTGCCACTCCAGCTTTTCCGCAGGCCGTAAAAATTCATTGTACAAAAGCACGCACCCCATAAGCAGAAAGGCGTTGACCACCATATCATAGCTGATGGATGCAGCCTGGAACAGATTTCCCGGAAGGAGCGCAAGCAGCGCCACCAGCTCCTTGTATTTCTTCGCCATCCGAATGGCAAAAAAGCAGACTGCGATATAGGTCAGAAGGTTAAAGAGCTTTGCCAGCGCCACGGTCAGCGGGAAGGAAAGCCCCAGGATCCGACCCAGGAAAAAGCCAAGTGCCAGCGGATAATACACCCGATCCTCTGCTCTGACCCATCTGGACTGATGCCCGATATCCGCCCAGGAATAATCATGGTTCTCATTCTCCCAGTTGGCTACCAGCATACGCTCCGTCAGATTGTGGAACATGGGCAGCTGATTGCCGCTCATCCGCATGGCGGTTTCCGTGGTCTCAATGGTGGATCCAAAGGAAAGCTTATAGGCTGCCCGGGCATGTACGTGTTCATCATAGCTGACCTGATTGGTCCCGATGGAGACAATGAGCAACAGCCCCAGTGCCAGGGCAACGAGCACGAAGCACCACTCCGGTCTTTCTGCCAGAAGCTGCCTGCACTCCAGGATCATAGCCCCTCCCAAAAGCACGAACAGGATCCACAAAATCCGGATGGGGTTGGGTGAAAAGTCATTGGACAGGGAAAAGTGGATCTGCTCCGGACTGATTTCCTCCTCGCTCAGGATCACGATCTCCAGACGATCTGCTTTCTGTCTGACCTCGGCTACACCGGACCGGATCCTCGGGTCGATGCTGCAATAGACCTCCTTGCCCTTTGCCCTGTGCTCCAAAAAGGGCTGCAGGCTGAAGCCGTAGCTTTTTCCCTCGTTTGCGGCAATGTGGAGCCTGCACTCATGGATATAATAGGGCTGCTCGAGATTGGTAAGCAACGTGATGCGGTTTACCCTTCTGTAAAAGGTTCCGTCCTCCTTTTCCACCAGGGTCGGATCCTCTTTTTCTTCCATTTCCTTTTCGTAATAGTCTGACAAAAGCTTCCTGGAATTGCGCTCCACCAGGATACTTTTGGTCTCATCCTCCGTCAGCGGAACCAGGACCTTTTCAAAGATCCAGTTGATGCTGCCGGGTACCTCGGTCTGCTCCTGTTCTCCCTGAAACTCGATGGGCTCCTCCTTGTAGCGAAGAGCGGGAAACTGAAAGATGGCGAACTCCAGAAGGACCGCCGTTGTCAGGCAGATCATAATGGCTACCAGGATACGGAAAAAGACCGGCAGACGGTTTGTTTTGGCATCCGCCTCCCACTGTCTGATCTGTTGTTGTTTTTCCTGTAAGCGGCTTCTCATTTGCTCTTCCTCCTTCCCTTGAAGGTCAGCGTCATGGAAACTGCCAGAAACAAAAAGGTCAAAATCCGCATATCATACAATAAGGGATAGGTGTTATGAGAATAGATCAAAGATCCCTTCAGGGAACAGGCCCCTACTTCATCCGCAAGCTCGTCATACACAACGGTTTCATAATCCTTTACCTCGGTATGATTGGCCTCCAAGGCCGCACACATTTCGGGCTCTGCTTTGGTATCTGCCTCCAGCAAAAATGCGATCTCCAGCTTGCCGGTGCACGCATCCGGATCGGCAAAGGGCAGATAGACAAACTGCTCATCAAAGCCCTCCGAGATCTCATACACATTCTCGCTGACGATCTGACCTCCCACAAACACCGTATAGCGAAGGCGCTGTCCCTGCTGGTCCCATCCCCGTTTATGGATCCCGGGCTGGACCCCCTGCAGGGGACGCCCCTGGGTATCCACCCTGTATAAAATGGGATACTCATAAGAAAGAGGAAGCAGAATCACATCCTCTCCTTCCTCTTCTTGCATATTTACATGTATGGTATCCAGCACGCTATTGGGAAAAATAAGGCTACCGATAAAGCCT
>JAILHW010000039.1 GCA_024695605.1 Lachnospiraceae bacterium
GAGAAAAAGAAGGGCGCTGTGGGTGTTCGCGGCATGAAGCTCGAATCCAAGGATTATCTGGAGGCAGTTTACTATACCGTAGGCAATGATCCGGCACAGATCACGTTTAAGGAAAAGCATTTTGATTCCGACAGGCTTCGCCTTGCAAAGCGTGACGGTAAAGGCACGAAGGTCAGGATTTAAGTGTAACAGGAGTGATTGATATGAGGGTGATCGCAGGCTCGGCAAGGAGCATACCATTAAAAGCCCCTATGGGGGACCATACCAGACCCACCACGGACCGGATCAAGGAGACGCTCTTTAACATGATCCAGGGAGAGATCCCGGGATGCAGTTTTCTGGATCTGTTTGCCGGCGCGGGCGGGATCGGTATCGAGGCCTTAAGCCGCGGTGCTGCCTGGTGCGTCTTTGTGGAAAATGACAAGGCAGCCATTGACTGTCTGACGGAAAACCTGGAGAAGACCAAGCTGGGCGGAAAGACGAGCGTACTCAAGCAGGACACCTTTGTCGCACTGACCAACCTGGAGTACAAATACACCTTCGATGTGATCTTTATGGATCCGCCCTATGACCAGAATATGGAAAGAAGAGTGCTGGAGTATCTGACCATGTCGCAGATGATCGATGAGGATTCGCTGATCATCTTTGAGGCATCCCTGGATACCGACATTTCCTATCTGGAGGATCTGGGGTATGAGCTTGTCAAGGAAAAACGCTATAAGACCAACAAACATGTTTTTGTACGGAGGAACAAAAGATGAGTAAAGCGATCTATCCCGGCAGTTTTGATCCCGTTACCCTTGGACATTTGGATGTGATCAGGCGTGCAGCCAATATCTTTGACGAGGTTGTGATCTGCGTTTTGGTAAACGTAAATAAATCTGCATTGTTTTCTGTGGAAGAACGTGTTAGAATATTACAGATGGCGACTTCCGAGTTTGATAACGTGAAGGTTGAGAGCTACAGCGGACTTCTGACAAAATACGCGATGGAAAAGCATATCCATGTGGTGGTCAGAGGACTTCGGGCTGTGACGGATTTTGAGTATGAACTGCAGAATGCGCAGACCAACCGCAAGCTTTCCAATGGCTATCTGGATACGATGTTTTTGACAACGTCTCTGGAATATGCTTACCTGTCTTCCTCCACAGTCAAAGAGATCGCCAGCTTCGGCGGGGATGTGAAAGACTGCGTTCCCGATTTCGTGGCAGAGCTTTTATATGAAAAGTACAAAAGCAAAGAGAGAGAAAACGATAAATAACGGAGGGTATCATGAGTTCTAAGTTCGAGCAGATGATCGATGATATTGAGGATTATATTCAGAATTGTAAGCCGAAGCCGCTTTCCAATACGATGATCCTTGTGAACCGGGATGAGCTTTTGGACATGCTGCAGGAGCTTCGCCAGAAGACACCTGTGGAGGTCAGCCGGTATCAGAAGGTGATCAGTAACAAAGAGGCGATCCTGAATGATGCCCGTAAGAAAGCAGAGGATATGCTCAACGAGGCCGCAGTCCATACCAACGAGCTTGTCAGCGAAACTGAGATCATGCAGCAGGCATACGGACAGGCACAAAAGATCGTGGATATGGCGTCTGAGCAGGCAGAAGACATCGTGGCACAGGCCAGTGAAGAAGCAAGCGCAATGCGAATGGCCGCAGTTACCTATACCGATGACAATCTGCAGAGTATTGAAAATGTGTTAGCACATGGCATCGATGTTGCAGCAACCAACTATGAGCGCCTGATGACACAGCTTCAGCAGACAATTCAGGAGATCCAGACCAACCGCGCACAGCTCTTCGGCGTAGAACAGATCGCCGACGCAACTGAGGACCAACAGAGCACAGAGGGTGAGGATGCGGCAGGCGACGGAGTTGATCTGATCTGATCTTTTCCTATATGTGTATTTTAGGCTGCATCCCATTGAGAGTGCAGCCTTCCTCTTTTTTAACAGACAGCTTACAAACTGCCAATGATCAGTTACAAGGAACAAACTATGAGTCGTAAGAACAAAGGAGAGTTTGGCTATCTTTCCTACAAAAAGAAAACAGAGACCATCAAAACGATCCTGTATTTCCTGATCCCGCTGTCTCTGTTTCTGGCAGGGATCCTGACTACGGGGACCAAAAAGAACCTGCTGACCATTGTGGCGGTCCTCGGGATCCTGCCGGCCAGCAAAAATGCGGTGCTTTTGATCATGTATCTTAAAAGCAAGGGGATCACAGTATCGCTGCATGATAAGATTGAAAGCGCGCTTTCAGCCATGCGATCGGATGGTCGGGACGAAGTGACAGCGCATCTGGATGTGCTGTATGAGATGGTATTTACCACGCATGATGTAACCTTCGAGGTGCCGGCCCTGTTTCTCTATGCCGGCAGTATCTGCGGTTTTTTGCAGACGGGAAAGGTTCCAAAGGGCAAGGACACTCAAACCCTTCTTTCGGATCTGGAAAAGCATCTGGAGACGAGCCTGAAAAAAGAAGGCGTAACGGTGAATGCCAAGATGTTTGAAACAGAAGATGCCTTCCTTCGAAGGTTCAATGAACTTAAGCCCTTAGAGCGGGCGGCTGAGGCACAAAACGGCGCAGCCTGCAGGATATTAAAGCAGATCACACTATGAAGAAATTCACTGTTTCGGCTGCGGAGAGCGGTCAGCATACCATCAAATACGTAAAGCATCTGCTTCCCAAGGCGCAAAACGGCTTTTTGCATAAGATGCTGCGAAAGAAAAACATCACAGTCAATGGCAAAAAGGTCGATGG
>JAILHW010000048.1 GCA_024695605.1 Lachnospiraceae bacterium
GAGGCGCAGGGCGCAAAAGCGGCTGAGGGAAAAGAGAAGGCCGAGATTAAAGAGATCAAAAAACAGACGGCAGCAAAAAAGCGCCGGATCCTGGTGCTGACACTTGTTCTTGTATTGGGGGTTCTGATCGCCTACAAGGTGCTCAACCACTTTACGGAGGCCTTTACATATCTGGCAGGACTGTTTACGGGCGGTGCGGCGGATGATACGATGAAGCTTATCGTGCCCCTCGGCATTTCCTACTACACCTTTTCCACGGTGGGATACCTTTTGGATGTGTATTGGAAGCGCTACGAAGCTGAGAAAAACCCGGTGCGGTTTTACCTCTATACCATTTATTTTCCGCATATCATGCAGGGACCGATTTCCAGATATTCCCTGCTTGGAAAGGAATTAAAGAAGCCGGAGCTTCGTCTTCGCTGGGACAATTTTGTGGTGGGCATGGAGAGCATCCTTCTGGGAATGTTCAAAAAGCTGGTGATCGCAGACAGGGCCGGCGTATATGTCAAGGCAACCCTGACCAAGCAGGATCTGGGAGGGCTGGTGTATCTGGTGTGCCTGATCCTGGATGCCATTCAGATCTACTCGGACTTTTCCGGATATATGGACATCGTTTCCGGTGTTTCGAAGATCTTTGATGTAGAGCTCGAGCAAAACTTCAATCATCCGTTTCTGGCAAAGAGTGTGCCGGAGTTCTGGCGCCGCTGGCATATGTCTCTGGGAGGCTGGTTTAAGGACTATGTCTATTATCCCGTGAACATGTCAAAGGCCGCCAAAAACATCAATAAAAAGATCAAGGGCATGAAGGCCGTGCATCTGAAAAAGGCGATCTCCGTGATCCTTCCCGTGATGGTCACCTGGGTGCTGACGGGCCTTTGGCACGGAAGCGGCGCAGGCTACGTGGCCTGGGGTCTGTACTACGGAACCCTGATCCTGTTATCCGTGACCTTTTCCGATGACATCGGCGCAAAGATCGAATCCCTCGGGATCAATCGGGATGCCGTCTGGTACCGCATTTTGCAGACCATCAAGATCTTCTGCATTTTCATGGGCGGAAGATTTCTGGCAGCCCAGATTTCGCTGGGGCAAAGGCTCCATATCATCGGCTCCATCTTTACAAAGTTTGCCGGAGGCGATCTTCTGGCCTATAAGCTGAACCGGTTTAATTTCACCCTGCTGCTGTTTGGTGTCATCGTTTTGATCCTGATCGCCGTGATCGAGCAGAAGGAAAGCATCTTTACCTGGCTGAACAGAAAGCCGAAGATCGTTAGCGCGATCATTTTGTATATTTTGTTCTTTACCGTATTTTTATTTGGGATCTACGGAAGCTCGGATGCGGGCAACTTTATGTACCAGCAGTATTAGACTATTGAGCAGTATCATCAGCAGTATCAGAAGGGAGAGAGAGTATGTTTTTTGAATTACAGCCTTCGGACAAAACGGCCCTGATCAGTTCGGATGGGAGCACCTTTACCTATGCCGAGCTGGACCTTGAGGTCAAAAAACTGCAGGCCAATCTGACCCCGGGTAAGCTGGCCTTTTGTCTGTGCGAGAACTCGCCTGCCAGTGTCATGGGATATCTGGCCTGTCTGAATAACCGGACGGTTCCGCTTCTTTTGGATAAAAAGATTGACAGAGAGCTTCTGGCACATCTTCTTACGGTGTATCATCCGGACTATCTCTACCTGCCGGCAGAGAGTGAAGGAACGTTTTCCTCCTACGAGGAGATCTTTTCCCATCACAACTACAAGCTGATGAAGGCAAGCAGGGATGCGGGCACGGTTTTGTATGAAGAGCTGGCACTGCTTCTGACCACCTCCGGTTCTGTCGGAAGCCCGAAGCTGGTGCGCCAGAGCCGCAGCAATCTGCAGGCCAACGCCGAGTCCATCGCACAGTATCTGGAGCTTGACGAAAACGAAAGACCGGTGACAACACTTCCGATGAACTATACCTACGGTCTTTCCATCATCAATTCCCATCTGCAGGTGGGAGCGACCATCCTTTTGACCGACCTTCCCATGAATATGAAGGGCTTCTGGGAGTTTATGAAAACGCAGAAAGCCACCTCCTTCGGCGGCGTGCCCTTTACCTATGAGATGCTGAAAAAGCTCAGGATCTTTAAGATGGACCTTCCGGATCTTTCCTATATGACCCAGGCAGGAGGGAAGCTGGGCGCCGAGCTGCACAGGGAGTTTGCCGAGTGGGCAAGAGCACAGGGCAAGAAATTCATCGTCATGTACGGGCAGACCGAGGCAACGGCCAGAATGGCCTATCTGCCGGCTGAGTACAGCGTGGAAAAATACGGCAGTATGGGACGGGCCATCCCGGGCGGAAAGTTTACGCTGATCGATGTCAACGGAAATGAGATCACGACGCCGGATACGGTTGGAGAGCTGGTTTACGAGGGTGCAAACGTCACGCTGGGCTATGCCGAGCAGGCAGAGGATCTGGCAAAGGGTGACGAAAGAGGCGGCCGCCTTGTGACCGGTGATATGGCAAAGTTTGATGAGGACGGATTTTTCTATATCGTCGGACGAAAGAAACGGTTTTTGAAGGTCTATGGAAACCGCGTCAATCTCGACGAGCTCGACCAGCTGGTTAAGGCG
>JAILHW010000062.1 GCA_024695605.1 Lachnospiraceae bacterium
CCCAGCGTTCTTGCCGTATTTAAGGAAAAGAAGGATGACCTTTCCGATGCATGGTTGATGCTGGCATATACAGGCGATGAGACCCGTCGGCTTTCCCGCGAAGGAGCACAGATCGCTGAAAAGAAAGAAGAATTGCAAACAAGCCTTCGAAGCTTGGAAGATAAGCTGAAGGAATATATCAGCGACCGGTATAAACAGGTGGTGAGTATTCTCCGGAGGGATCTGACGGTGGGAAAGCCCTGTCCCGTCTGCCGGAAAATAGTCGGTGGCGATGGGGTTGAGGATGAAAGTGCTCATGATCATACATCTGAGGCGGATAAGGAATTAAACGCCCGGCTGTTGGAAATGGAAGAGCAGATCCGTCAAACGGAAGAGACACTATCTGATCTGGAAACAAAACGCATCAAACAGGAAGGCGATCTGGCCGGTGCAAAGCGCGATGAGGAAAAGGCAGAAACCGCTAAGGAGAAAACCGTTGCCGATCTGAATGAACTGCTTGCGGCATGGGATATTCAGCTTGCCGGTGATTGTGATGACACTGAGCTTTCGGCAGTGCAAAAGCAGCTTGAACAAAGAGACGCGAAGTATCAACAGGCAAATGATGCCTATACTGAGGCTGACAGAAAGTATCGGGACCTTGCCGGTAAACTGGAGGCCGTCGATCTTAAGCAAGCAGAGATAACCTGCATAGAAGCTAAACAGGTTGCGGAACTTGCTCTGGATGACTTGAGAAAAATCAGAGATCAGCGCATAGAGCTTTTCGGAGAGACCCCGGTCAAAGAAGCCGAAAAGCGGTTTGATGCGGAGCTTTTGGCAAAGGAAGCGGATAGCAAACAAAAAGCCGAGAAGCTTTCAACCGTCAGAGAAGCCATCCGGTCCGCTGAATCTGCAGGCGAACAGTGCGCCATCCGCATCGGGGAAACAATAGAGAAGATCAAAGCCTGCGAAGCCGCCTTTTCAGAGGCACTTGTACGAAACGGATTTGCCGATGAGACGGAGTTTTTATCCTGTATCGTGGAACCTGCGCAGCTTCAGACATTGGAGACTGAAGTCAGAGACTACGAAAAGAAAAAGACCGCAGCCGAAACATCCCTGAAGGATGCAAAGGAAAACCTGACAAAACTGCAGGAAACTCCCCGGACCGAGGAAAGCGCTGAATCTCTGCAGCAGAACTTGCAGCAGCTGCAGGCAAAGATGCAGGATAACAACCAGCGGATAGGTGCGTTGGAAGAGATCCTGAAAAATGATGACCAAAACAGGATTAAGCGCGCCGAAGCTGAGAAGCGTCTGGAAGATGTGGGTAAGGAAGACAGGATCTTTGCCAGGATCAGTGAGATGCTGGGAAAGAACGATGGATCTGATTTTGAAGTGTTTGTTCAGTCCATTGCAATGAAGAGCCTTCTGGCGAAGGCAAACCAATACCTTTCCGGGATCATACCCAAATACGAACTGGTACAAAAAAGCGGATCCATTGACTTTGAAGTCCATGAAACCGCAGGAGACGGCAATGTATCTGTCAGACAGGTATCCAATTTCAGCGGCGGTGAGCGCTTCATCATCAGCCTCTGCCTGGCCCTTGCCATGTCAGAGTTTGCAGGACGAAACGGAGATGTGGAATGCATCTTTTTAGATGAGGGCTTCGGAACCCTCAGCGGCCAGCCTCTGTTGGATGCCATCGATGCCCTAAAGCGACTCTCAAGCACCGGGAAAATGCTCGGCATCATCACACATATCGAAACCGTGATCCAGGCCTTCATGCCCATCGAAGCGGTCCGCAAGGGAGATCGCAGCACACTTTCCGGGCCGGGGGTGACCTTCACGCCGGCGTAAATGTGATTCAGTGAGCGCGAGCCGGAGTAAATACACGCACGAAAAAAGAGCCGGTCAAGTGACCGGCTCCCTGTGCGTCATGGTGATCGTCTGCGCTTACTCCATGTCCTCGAATTCCAGCGTATCCAGATACTCATCAAATGCATCCAGCACAGCCTCGAACTCCTCGTCGTCCTCGATGTCGTCCAGAACGGGTTCTTCGTCCGGATCATCCGGATTTTCAGAGAAGCGGTAGAACCAAACATCGCTTTCCTCCTCGGAGTCCTCATCATAATCCTCATAGTCCGGCAGAAGCGCGATATAATCGCGTCCGGCAGCTTCAAAGATTGTCAGCACCATGCATTCCACCTTTTCGCCGTCCTCCGTCTCGATGGTGACAGTCATTTCCTCTTCGGGCTCCTCCAAAGGGAGTTTTTCCATATCGCTCATAAGATCCTCCTTTTTCAAATTGAATATAAAAGTGACAAAATACAATAAACTATGTTATAATATATTGATTTTATGTCCATTGGACAGCTTTATTTGTTATCCGAGTTCAACTTTAGCAAAAATTTGAAATAGAATCAATAGGGGATAGAAAAAAGTACCAATAGGAGTGGAAGGAAGAATGAACGAAACCCAGAGTAAATCTGCCATGATGGATTTGGAGGAGCGTATCCGGTACGCCACCGAATTGATCGAGAATTCAGATAATGTTGTGATCATGGCCGGGATCGGCGTGATGATGGAGTGCGGCGCACTGAACTATGACCGGGATACCGAGGCATACAGAATTGAGGAGATGTACCACCAATGTCCCGAGGAGATCATGTCGGCATCCTTTTACAACGTCAGGATGGAGCGCTTTTACGAGTTTTACAAAAAGGAGATCCTAAGCACGAAGCTGACACCGACGGCCACCTTTCCGGCACTGGAAAAGCTGCAAAAATCCGGAAAGCTCAAAGCCGTTCTGACCTACAACATTTACGGTGTGAATCAGGAATATGCCATCGAGAATGTCTATGAGCTTGACGGCAATATCCACGACAACCACTGCAGCAAATGTCAGAAAAAATTCTCCATGGAATACCTGAGAGACAGCAAGGGCATGCCGGTTTGCGATGTGTGCGGAGCGCCCATCAGACCGGGTATCAGATTACACGGCGAGAGAATGCGAAACGACATTCTGACCGACGCTGTAAATGCGGTTTCCAAGGCCGATGTACTGCTGGTGCTCGGAACCAACCTCTTTGACAATATGGTGAAATTTGCGGTCAACCACTATCAGAACAACAAGCTGATCCTGGTGACCAAGCACGAGCACTTTACCGATAAGGCGGCTGACCTTGTGATCCATGAGCATGTCTGCGATGTAATGCCAAGGCTGGTTGCCAATCTGAAGGAAGCAGAGCCTCCAAAAAGAGGGGGCCGGGACGCCTGAAGAAGGGACCGGGGCAAGCAAAGAGGCTGCTCCCAGGGGATGACAATAATCCCTTAGATGATACGACATCGCCTGTATCAGGAAGGAAATAGTTTTGATGAAAGATGAGATCATTGTACAAAAGGGACTCCCGTTTCCCATGGGATTATCCCTTTGCCAATCCGGTGTAAACGTAGCGGTTGCTGTTGAAAGCCTGCCTGCAAATGAATGCGGCATATTGCTGTATGACATCAAGAAACATTCTGTGAAGATCCCATTTCCGGCCTTCTGCCGGATTGGGAATATTTTTGCGGCCTGTCTGAAGCTCGATATTACCAAATTCCGATATTACCAATTTTACTGTGATGATAAGATCTTTATGGACCCTTATGCCAAGGCCATTGACGGACGGAACATCTGGGGAAAATTGAAAAAAGAGGACAAGCCCTTAAAGGCACTTTTGCCCACGGCGGATGCCTTTGACTGGGGAGGCGATCAGTATCCCGAGACGGATTTTGCCGATACCATCCTGTACGGGTTGCATGTCAGAGGCTTTACCAGGCATGCATCCTCCGGTGTTTCCAAGGAAAAAAGAGGCACCTTTGAAGGTGTGGAGGAGAAGATCCCTTACCTGAAAAGCCTGGGGATCACGGCAATCGAATGCATGCCCATCTACGAATTTGATGAGATCATTCTGAATCCCGCCTATGAGGCTACGGAGGAAAAGAACAGACTGTACAGAGAGCAGGGGGCTGCGGTTACGACCACCATCGATAACTGGCAATACAGGATCAACTACTGGGGCTTTGCCGACCGGGGAAATTACTTTTTTGCACCCAAGGCATCTTATTCGGCCTATCACGATCCCGTGCGCTCCTTAAAGCGCCTGATCCGTTCCCTGCACCGGGAAGGCATTGAGATGATCATGCAGATCTATTTCCCCATCAAATGCGATCCCTGCTATATCCAGAGAGTGATCCATTACTGGGTAACGGAATTCCATGTGGATGGATTCCATCTCATCGGCATGAAGATCCCCAGATCCCTTCTGGCACTGGATCCGCTGCTGGCCAGGACCAAGCTGATCATGGAGGAGCCGGACGGCGTCAGGATCTACAGTGAGGGCAGAAAGAATCCGGATTTCAGAAATCTGGCCTCCTACAGAGACGATTTCAGATGCGATGCCCGTAAGTTTTTAAAGGGCGATGAGGATATGCTAAGGTCCATTACCGAGCATATGCGAAGAAACTCCAGACAGGAGGCGGTGATCCATCACATTACCGATTATCGCGGGTTTACCCTGCTGGATCTGGTATCCTACGATCAAAAGCACAATGAAGCCAACGGTGAAAACAACCGTGACGGCAGCGAATACAATTACAGCTGGAACTGCGGCGTGGAGGGTGTATCCCGCAAGAAGGGCATTTCCATGATGCGCCTTTCTCAGAGGAAAAATGCACTGGCCTTTCTGATGCTGTCCCAGGGCGTTCCTTTTTTACAGGCAGGGGATGAGTTCGGACGGACCACAGGCGGCAACAACAACCCTTACTGCCAGGACAATGAGACCAACTGGCTGATCTGGAGACCGGATCAGTGGGGAAGGCAGCTGATGGACTATACAAAGAAGCTGATCGCTTTTCGAAAGAGCCATCCGATCCTGCACAGAAAGGATCCGCTGCAGCTGATGGATTCCATTTCCTGCGGCTATCCGGATCTGTCCTACCACGGCCAGAGCGCCTGGTATGCGCAGATGGAGAATTATAACCGGCATGTCGGCATTCTGTATTGCGGTCTGTACGAAAGCATGCCCCAGGGCAAGACCGATGATTTTGTGTATCTTGCCATCAATATGCACTGGATCGACCACGATTTCGCACTTCCGTCATTGCCGGAGGGCTATCAGTGGTATCAGATCTGTGATACCAAGCAGATCGGAGAAGAAGATAACCTCGGCGGATTTAACGGTCAGGGATGTCTTTTGGAAACTTTGCTTAAGGAAAAAGAGCAGCCCAAAGCCGAGAAAAAGTCTGCGGCCAAGCCGGCACCGGATACCGGGAAGAGCGT
>JAILHW010000099.1 GCA_024695605.1 Lachnospiraceae bacterium
TTTGCTGCGGCAAGACCAAGAAGATCACCCCGCTGATGTATGTACTCGCGGTGCTGTTTGTATGTAAGTATATTTTCCTGTAAACAGAGACGAAACGAAGCTTCCCCTGCACACTGCGGTGTGCGGGGGATGATCAAATAATGAGGTAGCGAGGCTTATGATAAGGAAGACTCTTTCTCACAGAAGGATCCCGGCATTGTTTGTGTCAGCTTTACTGACGGCTGTTTTATCTTTTAGCGTTACGGGATATTGCGAGGATGCCGATGCGGATGCGAATGGTACCAAGGAAACGGCAGCCGCGCTGAAGATGAAAACCACTGTAACAGATTCCCTGAGTGCGCAGGATGATAAGGATGTTTTCAAATTCACGGTTGCAAACAACGATTATGTGATGCTTCGCCTGACTTCGACCTTTTCCAGCGCAAGCTTTAAGCTGGATAGTGAGAGCGGGAAAAATCTGTTGACCAGATACGTGTACGGTACAGTAGCAAAGCCCGAAGAATATAAGATGATCAAACGCTTAGAGGCCGGAACCTACTATCTGAGCGTTACAAAAGGGGGACAGGAAGTCGGAGAGTATGCGATCTTTGCGACAGATACGCAGCCGACATCGCTGAAATTTTCACAGGATCAGGTGGCGCTTGAGGATGTTACCGGATCCAAGGCCGAGCTTAAGGCTGAGGTATTTCCGAAGGATGCCATAGAGCCCGATCTCGAGTGGACAAGCTCGGATGTATTCGTGGCAAGGGTCGATGACGGCGTGGTGACCTCGAATGGTCTTGGCTATACCACTGTGACTGCCACGGCAAAGGACTTTGCGAATCTGAAGGCAGAGTGCATCGTGACCGTAAGACCCCGCGCGGTGGCAAGCGTGAACGTTAATGCGAATGCGACCAAAAAGAAAAAGCTTGCAGTGATCTGCTCCATGGGATATTCCGCTGCTAAGATGCCGGATGGCTACCATTATTACATTTATGATAAAAAATCCAAGAAGTATGTTTTAAAGGGAAAATGCACCAAGAATTCCTATACCTTTAAGGGCTTGAAGGAAGAGACCGGCTATAAGATCAGAGTTTGCGCCTATATCAAGACGCCTGCGGGCGAGGTGGAAGGAGAGCCGTCAGCGGCCAAAACCCTTTATACCGCACCGAAGCAGGTAAAGGCCACCAAGATCACAGGCGTGACAAAGGGCGGCAAAACCACTTTGAAGGGCTATCCGGCCAGAACCTTTACCCTGAAATGGAACAAGGTAAAAGGCGCTACAAGCTATAAGGTGTATGGACAGGAATCGGCAGGTGAAAAGTTCAAGCTGATGACCACCTCCAAAAAGCCGGCTGCACAGCTGGTTGCCGGAATCGGATACACCTATCAGGTCTATGTGGTACCCGTCAGGACCAAACGCGGCGTTTCCACAGACGGAAAGAAATCTCCCAGGTTTACGGTTGATATGAGGGAGTAAAAGACAGTAAAAGGAGTCATAGACAGTAACGGATGAAAAATCGCGGATTTGAGCATTGCATAAAAACCGTGGTGCCGGGCTCTATTGCCGAAGAGATGGAAATAGAGCCCGGAGATATTTTGGTGTCCATAGGTGGGCAGAAGATCCGTGATGTCTTCGACTATCGCTTCTATGTCAAGGATGAGTATCTCGAGGTTTTGATCCGAAAGCCGAATGGAGAAGAGTGGGAGCTGGAGATCGAAAAGGACGAGGACGAGGACCTTGGACTGGAGTTTGAAAATGACCTGATGAGCGAGTATAAAAGCTGCTCCAACAAGTGCATTTTCTGCTTCATCGATCAGATGCCTCCCGGAATGCGGGAAACGCTGTACTTTAAGGATGATGATTCCCGCCTTTCCTTTTTACAGGGCAATTACATCACCCTGACCAATATGACGGATGAGGATGTGGACCGGATCATCTATATGCAGCTGGCCCCCATCAATATCTCCGTGCATACCACCGATCCCGAACTTCGCTGCAAGATGCTGCACAACCGCTTTGCGGGAGAAAAGCTTCGCTTCATCGACAGACTCTATGAAGGCCATGTGGAGATGAACGGCCAGGTGGTTTTGTGCAAGGGCTATAACGATGGAGAAAACCTGGATCGGACCATTCGGGATCTGACAAAGTATCTGCCCTTTATGCGCAGCGTATCCGTGGTGCCTGCAGGCATTACGAAGTACCGCGAGGGACTTTGCCCCCTGGAAATGTTTACCAAAGAGGAAGCCGGCAGAGTGATCGATCAGATCGAGGGCTACCAGCAGGCGCTCTTTGAAAAGTGGGGCCTGCACTTTATCCATGCTTCCGATGAGTGGTACATACTAGCGGAGCGTGATTTTCCCGAGGAAGACAGGTACGATGGCTACCTGCAGCTCGAGAACGGCGTCGGGATGATGCGGCTTCTCATTACCGAGTTCGAGGAGGAGCTTGCAAGGAGGATAGATGCGGAGAAATCGGCTGTAGCAGATACAGTGAGTAGAGACGCCCACAAACAGAAGATCGTCTCCCTGGTCACAGGAAAGCTGCCGTATCCCACGATCCGGGGATTCGCAGAGAAAATAGAAAAAAGTTTCCCATGGCTAACTGTGAAGGTCCATTGCATCCGCAACGATTTTTTCGGAGAGACCATTACCGTGACGGGACTGATCACAGGAGGCGACCTGATTTCGCAGCTTCTTGAAAAAAAAGAAGCCGGAGAGGACCTCGGGGAGGTGCTTTTGATCCCCTCCAATATGCTGCGAAGCGGCGAGGAGGTCTTTCTGGATGATGTCACAATCTCGGATGTGGTAACGCGCCTTGGCATGCAGGTGGGCGTGATCGGCTCCGAGGGCACGGATCTGCTGCGGAGCATTGTGGACGGAGACTACGAGCTGCGGCGTCATAACGATGCGGACAGCTTTGTATATACCAAGAACTATGCAGAGGGGAAATGATAGGAAAAACAGGAGGTTACAAAGATGAATGAGGTTACACAAAAACTGCAGAACTGCTATGAGAGTGTCAGAGCCAGAACGGACTTTGTTCCCAAGGTAGCCATCGTACTAGGCTCCGGTCTGGGTGATTATGCCGATACGATGAGCGACATCGTAGCGGAGATCTCATATAGTGAGATCGAAGGTTTTCCGGTTTCTACGGTTCCGGGACACGAAGGGAGATATATCATGGGCTATATTGAGGATGTACCCGTGATCTGCATGAAGGGCCGCGTGCACTACTACGAAGGCTACAAGATGAGCGACGTGGTGCTGCCTGTCAGATTGATGGCCAAGCTGGGAGCCAAGATCCTTTTCCTGACCAATGCTTCCGGCGGTATCAATAAGGCATATACGGCAGGCGATCTGATGCTGATTAAGGACCAGATTTCCTCCTTTGTTCCCAATCCGTTGATCGGACCCAACGATACGGACCTGGGCGTTCGCTTCCCGGATATGAGCGCTATCTATGACAAAGAGCTTTCCAACATTATCCGAAAAGTCTCCGTGGATGAGCGCATTCCCATGCAGGAGGGCGTTTATATCCAGTTTACCGGCCCCTCCTATGAGTCACCTGCAGAGGTCAGAATGGCAGGGATCCTGGGCGCTGATGCCGTAGGAATGTCCACAGCAGTGGAAGCCATTGCCGCTAACCATATGGGTATGCGGATCTGCGGTATTTCCTGCATCTCCAATGTAGCTGCCGGCCTTTCGGCAGAAAAACTTAAACATGAGGATGTACAGGCAGCAGCCGATGCTGCAGCCCCTTTGTTCAAAAAGGTAGTGACAGAGAGCATCATTCGCTTCGGAAAGCTCCTTCGTAGCTCTGAGTCAGAGGATATGACAGAGCTGTAAGAAGAAGCTCCAACACGAAGCTGTAATACGGAAATGACCGGGTGATAATGCAAAGAAAATACAAAGCTGCCATATAGAGGGATCTGATTCGGGTCAGTATAAGGGCAG
>JAILHW010000103.1 GCA_024695605.1 Lachnospiraceae bacterium
AAGGTGGAAAAGGTCGGCGTACCGGATCTTCGCGGTATGACGGAAAGCTCTGCAAAGGAAAAACTGACCGCTGCAGGATTAAAGTGCGGCAGCGTATCCGAGACCTTCAGTGACACCGTGACCGCAGGGTGTGTGGTATCCCAGAGCAATGATCCGGGAAGCCAGGTGGAAAAAGGAACCGGCATTAACATCCAGCTGTCCAAGGGACCGGAAAAGCATACCTATAAATGTGTGACCAATGTAGAGGCGCCTACGGGCTATACCGGCGGAAATGCCACCGTTACCCTGACGGCAGCGGACGGAACGACCAGAACCTTCCAGACCGCTTCCTTCCCGTTCGCCATCAACGAGAGCGGCTTTAACGTAAACAGCGGTAATATCACCGTTACCTTTGAAAGTCAGGTGCAGGAGACCATGGTCAATCCGGATACGGGTGAGCAGTCTGTTGAAACAACAGTGGGAACGGTTACCAGCAATCCCGTTGCCGTGAATTTTGCGGAGGAATGATCGCGGATGCAGACAGGCAGCGGATCAGATACGGCAAATACAAGCGAGCTGAAAGGCAGGATCATACGACTGCTGGCCGGATTTTACTATGTGACCACAGGCGATGATGTGATCTATGAATGCAAGGCGAAGGGGAGTTTTCGAAATGACGGGATCAAACCCCTGGTCGGAGATTTTTGCATCATTCGGAAGGTAGAAGAAAGCGATTCGGATCCAGATGCACTTCCGGTGGGGAATATCGAACGGATCCTGGAGCGGAAAAACGAGCTGCTGCGCCCTCCCGTAGCCAATGTGGATCAGGCGCTTGTGGTGTTTGCGCTCAAGGCACCGGATCCGAATTTTATGCTGCTGGACACCTTTTTGCTCAGGCTTCAGCTTCAAAACATTCCGGTGATCATCGCGTTTAACAAAACGGATCTGGATGAAGATGGATCGCTGCGGGAACAGGTAAGAGAGCGGTTTGCCCATACGGGATATCCCATTTGTTTTCTCTGTGTCAAACAGGAGCAGGGGATCGAGGAACTGAAGCAGCTTTTGGAGCATAAGTGCACGGCACTTGCGGGGCCGAGCGGAGTGGGGAAATCCTCACTGATCAACAAGCTGGCATCCCAGAGGGTGATGGAAACCGGAAAGATCAGTAAAAAGACGGCCCGGGGCAAGCATACCACGCGGCACAGTGAGCTGATCTGCGCAGGGGAAGATACCTATCTGTTTGATACGCCGGGATTTACATCCCTGGGTACGCAGGAGCTGAGTAAGGAGGATATTGCAAGAGGATTTATAGAGATCGGCAAATGGGAGGATGCATGCCGCTTTGCAGGCTGCAGCCATATCTCGGAGCCGGATTGCGGGGTAAAGAAGAAGCTGGCAGAGGGACTGATCAGTCCGATGCGCTATGAAAGCTATGTAAAGATGTATCAAGAGTGCAGGGAAAGAAAGCGATACTAGAGTAAACGCATGGAATACTTGCGTTTCCTACAACTCGAAACGGAGGGTACGAAAATGATGACTTTGGCACCATCGATTCTGGCAGCGGATTTTTCAAAATTAGGAGAGCAGATCACCCAGATCGAAGAGGCGGGAGGCTCCATGCTTCATATTGATGTCATGGATGGCGTATTTGTCCCGTCTATTTCTTTTGGATTTCCCATCATCCATTCCATCCGGAAAATGTCAAAGCTCTACTTTGATGTGCATCTGATGATCACGGCGCCGGAGCGCTATGTGGAGGAATTTGCAGAGGCGGGAGCAGACGGTCTGACCATTCATGTGGAGGCCTGTCAGTGCATGGTGGATACACTGGAAAAGATCCGGTCACTGGGTATGGAGCCGGGCGTTTCCCTGCATCCACAGACACCGGTTTCCGCTGTATTTCCCTATCTGGATCTGGTGGATAGGGTATTGGTCATGACGGTGAACACCGGCTTTGGCGGTCAGAAATACATCGAGGGCTGCACCAAGAAGATCACCATGCTCAAGGATGAGATCACGAGAAGAAACCTCCCCGTCAGCGTAGAGGTGGACGGAGGCGTGAACCGTGAGAATATGACCAGGATCCTGGAGGCCGGAGCGGACATTCTGGTTTCCGGCTCATCCGTATTCAAAGGCGATCTGAAGGGGAATATGACGGAGTTTTTGAAGACGATCAGAGACTATGAGGGGGACTGAGAACGTGGAGCAAAAGCTGGAGCTGTTTCGAGAGCGGATCGGTAAGATCTTTGTCGGCAAGCAGGAGGTGACAGAACTGGTGCTTTGCGCCTTTCTGGCGGGCGGACATATCCTGCTGGAGGATGTTCCGGGCGTTGGAAAGACCACACTGGCCAGAGCCTTTGCCTCGCTGTGCTCATTATCCTTCGGGCGGATCCAGTTCACACCGGATACCATGCCGTCGGATGTGACGGGACTTTCTGTTTACAACATGAAGACCGGAGAATTTGAGATGCGAAAGGGCGCGGTGATGAAGAACCTGATCCTGGCCGATGAGCTGAACCGTACGTCGCCAAAGACGCAGGCGGCCCTTTTAGAGGCCATGGCAGAGTCACAGGTGACCGTGGATGGCACAAGTTACGCGCTTCCCGATCCCTTTATGGTCATTGCCACCCAGAATCCCATGGGCTTTACAGGCACCTTCCCGCTTCCGGAGGCACAGATGGACCGCTTTATGATGCGCCTTTCCATCGGATATCCTTCGCAGGCGCAGGAGCTGTCCATCGCAAGGATGCATCTGGAAAAAAAGACTTCGGCTGAGCCGGAAGCGGTCTTTACCAGAGAGGAGATCCTTGCACTCAGAGAGCAGGCAGGATCGGTAGAGTTTCGGGACAATGTGCTTTCCTATGCCGAGGCTGTGGTCAAGGCTACAAGGGTGAGTCCTGATTTTTCCCTGGGAGCCAGTCCGAGAGGACTGTTGCATCTGACGCTGGCGGCAAGGGCCAGAGCCTTTTTACAGGGCAGAGCGTATGTGACGCCGGATGATATCAAGAGCCTGGCGATACCGGTGCTTTCTCACAGACTGATCCCTTCGATGGAGGCGAAACTGAAAAGCCGGGAGTCTGCCGATATCCTGCGTTCCCTTGTACTGACCGTAAAGGTTCCCATGGAATAAACCGATGAGGGCGGTGAAGAGACTGCTGTGGATCGGTGCACTTGCTCTGGCACTGACCGGGATCAGTCTATCGGCAGGAGCAGTCACATATTGTTTTCTTTGGGTTGTGCTGGCCATTCCCGTGGTCTGCTACGCCTATATGATCTGTGTCATTTTCACATTGAAGATCTATCAGAAGACGGAGGGGCGCAATATGATCAGCAATACTCCGTCGGATTTTTACATCACGCTGCAAAATGAGGGATGGCTTCCCGTTTCCTCTGTGCAGCTTCTGTTTTATTCCACATTTTCAACCATATCCGGCCTTTCAGATCATGAGGTCTATGAGCTGATGCCCCATGAGGCTGTCCGCAAAAAGACGCAGATGCTCTGCAAATACCGCGGAGAGTATAAGGTTGGGGTCAAAAAGATCGTCATCAGAGATTTCCTGGATCTGTTTTCCATCACCGTCAATATGCGTGAGCCGCTGAATGTGATCGTGGCCCCTGCAAGAGTCAGTCTTGAAAAAGAAAACGCCGGCGAGCTGCTGAAGCAGATGGACAGAGAAAGTGCACTGAATAAGCAGGCTATTGCCATGACGGTGCGGGAGTATGTGCCGTCGGATGATCCGAGGCTGATACACTGGGGGGCAACGGCCACGTCCCAAAAGCTGATGGTCAGAGAACTGACAGGAGAGGCCAAAAACCATATTGCGATCCTGGTGGACAAACAGCGCCCGTCCGGGGATCCGGCAGGCTATCTGCCGCCGGAGAATAAGATCGTGGAGCTGGTGATCGCGCTTGCGGATCACTATCTGCAAAACAGGATCCCGGTGGATGTGTATTACCTGACGGATCGCGCCTGCCGGACCAATGTCAATGACAATGCCGGCTTTACCGCGCTGTATAGCGCCATGACAGAGTATCTGTTTCGCACGGATACGGATCAGATCATGACGATCAGAGCGCTGTGCGAAAACGGCTCTCTGGCCGGCTGCAGACAGATCATCTGGGTTGGCTTTGATCCGGGAGAAAACGGACTGGATCTTTTGCGGCAGGCAGGGTTGGGAGAGGCTTCGATCCTGGCCTATCTGGTGGAAAAGGACCGAACGGAAAACGTGGTGGCACAGGCAGACAGAGATACCACGATCATAAGGACCTCGCAGGTTTCGCTGATGTGGGAGGTGACGGCATGATGGCAGTATGCTATGATCTGGTATTCCAGCTTCCCATTGCCATGATCGTGGCGCTGGCGGTAAATCCCTATCTTTCCGTAGAGTTGCCCCCGGGACAGTCCGCTCTCATAGCTGCGGCAGTGATCGCTGTGGGCCTTATGTTCAAGCATATGGGAGCCAGGATACGGATCGCATTTGCAGGACTATGGGGAGCAGCGCTTATGCTGGGAGCATATCTGCGGCTGCGGTTTCGGGAAAGCAAAGGGATCTTCGTATTTGACAGGATCGTGACGCAGGTGCTACTGATGACGGCCTGCTTTCTGTTGACGGAGCTGATGCAAAGATACAGACTGCTCAGAGTCCTTGCCGCCATCGCTTCGCTGGCAGTGCTCGGAGCGCTGGCCGCAAACGGGATCATGGTGGACAAGGCGATCGTGCTTTTGATCTACTTCTTTGTGCTGCTGACCATCACGGATCTGTCCGGAAGAGTCAAACGGACAGACGGAAAGCGCAGTCCGGAAGGACATCTGGTATTGTGCACCCCGATCTGGGTGATCGCTGTGGTGGCGATCGCTTTTATCAAGATCCCGGAAAAGCCTTATGACTGGGGCTTTGTCAAATCCATGATCCAGACTGCGGACAGAGTGGCGTCCCTGATCGGAGAAAAGATAGGCGCCGGCAATACCTGGGACAGTGAGGATGCCCATATCGGATTTTCCACCCATGGTTCGTTTTACAACAGCCTGGCAAAGAAGGGCTATCCGGCGCTGGAGCTGACACCCTGCTGGGAAAGCGATCCCATTGTCCTTCTGGCAGGCAAGCGATTTGATGTCTTCGACGGCAGAGAATGGACCAAGAGCCCTTATACCGAGGAAAAGGAAGCGGAGTTTGATGCCATCGAGACCCTGAGCTGGGCGATGGATGTGGCAAAGGATCAGCCGCTGCGGGATCTGATCAAACGAAACTCCATCTGGGTAAAACCGCTGGATATCCGGACGGAATGCCTGTTTATGCCGTCCAAGACCATCCCGCGCCGGGCACCGGAGCATGCCGAGAAGATGGGCATTGTCTATGAAGGAGAAGATGCCAGCTTTCAAAAGGGCGGCAAGGATTACGAAAAATACTGCGTAGGCTATTACAGACTGAATCGCAATGAGGAAGCTGTGGAAAAACTAAAGGGCCCTGTCAGAGAGGTGACGAAGGCCTCCTGGGATGCCGCGGT
>JAILHW010000128.1 GCA_024695605.1 Lachnospiraceae bacterium
TGGCAAGCCGGAGAGTCTGATCACCTACGTAACGGACCGAAAGGGCCATGATATGCGCTATGCCATCGATCCGACCAAGATCCACAATGAGCTCGGATGGCTTCCGGAGACGAAGTTTGCGGACGGGATCAAGAAGACCATCCGTTGGTATCTTGACAATCAAAGCTGGTGGGAACCCATCATTTCCGGCGAATACCAGAATTATTATGAAAAGATGTACGGGAATCGGTAAAACAGGAGGAACGCATGCTGATACCGCAGATTTATGTATTCAATCATTCTTCATACGCGGTCCCCTTTCCCGAGGTTTCCGAAGCCGGGCTTCACAGAGTGAGCGGTATTGCGGGACTTCCTTATGATGAGATCTCACTCATCATCACGGATAAGCCGCAGGATCTGACGACGCTCGATCTTCCGGACAGACCAAGGTATTTTGTCTTTTTCGGGAAGGAGGTTCCCGAGGAAGCGCGAAGGGAAGCGATTCTCGGTGAATATGAGTCATTCCCGGGGCCTGAGAAAAGTGAGGCACTTTACAGAAGGTGGATACGGGTCATGGTCAGTGAGTATCAGGCCAGGCTCTATAAGAATCTGTTGCAGACGCTGATCGATTCATCACCGGATATGATCTGGTTCAAGGACAAAGAGGAGAGACATGTGATCCTGAACCGGGCATTCTGCCAAAAGGCCGGAAAGGATGCGGATTTTTGTATCGGGAAGCAGCATCCGGAGATCTGGGACAGTGACAGAAGTGAGTATGAGAGCAGTGAGTTCGGACCGAGGAAAACGGAACGGGCTGTGATCGATGCCAGAAAGACCATGACCTTTCAGGAGCCGTTGAATGCCCATGGCGTGATGAAGCAGCTAACCACGTATAAAACACCGGTCTTTGATACCTTTGGAAAGCTGCTGGGCACCTGCGGGATCGGCCATGACGTAACGAATTTTGAAAATATGGGGAAGGAACTGGATATTTTTCTTTCCGCTTTTCCCTATCCCGTATTTTTCTGCGATGCACAGTATGAGATCCTGCGCATGAACAGTGCGGCGGAAAGGCTGTTTCGGGGGATGCGGCAGCTGACCAACTACAGGACCTGGAAGGATTTTTTCCTGAACAAGGAAAACAACGCCCTGATGAATGAGACCAATGTGCATGTATTGCAGGAGGGCGCCAACAAGTACTACTATTCCGTTGCGGAAAGAGACATCAAGGATTCCTTCGGAAATGTGGCCGGATATTTCTGTATGCTCAGGGACGTATCGTATCAGAGGATGGCAGAGGAGCTGATGTTCAGAGCGGCCAATGTGGATCCGCTGACGGAGGCCTATAACCGCAGATACTTCTATGAGATGCTGGATAAGCTTTTGTCCAGGCCTGTAACGCTTTTGTATATGGATCTTGATCATTTCAAAAAGGTCAATGATCAGTACGGCCACGATAAGGGGGATGAGATCCTGATCGAAACGGTAAAGGCGATCAAGCAGCAGTTCCCGGGGCATCAGGTGGTAAGACTGGGAGGCGACGAATTTGCGCTTGTGATCGCCGATTATTGCCCGGAGCAGGATCTTAGGCAACGGTTAGATCTGATCAGCAAAAAGATAGAGAATCTGGCGGATCCTTCGGTAGGGCTCGGGGTATCCATCGGATATGGTGCAACGCAGAGCCTGAAAAATGTGGAAGAATTCATCCATATGTGTGATGATCGGATGTATGAGGTGAAAAATCAAAGACATGCAGCCAGATAAGGCTATGCGTTTGGGATGATGTTTGGGGAAACAAAGAAGAAGGGAATCTTCTGAAGGGAACAAGGAGGAGGCAGTATGGCAAAAACACAGAAAACCCTGGATCAGTATTCTACTGCAGAGCTGGAGGCACTTGCGGCTAAATCGGAAATACATATCGCGAACAAGCTGGCGTTGATCGCCACATCGTTTGTATGCGGCTTTATCGCGATGACCTATATCGTTTTGCTGCCGCAAAAGCTCATTCCGCTGCCGATCAGTATCACGACCATATTGATCGCGATACTGCCGCAGATTGCAGCCTGGATCATCTATCGTAGAAGGTTCGAATCCCCTATGGTCAGACATATAGTGGGCTGCGGGTTTGGCCTTTTGTATGCCTTTATTCTCTTTACCTCCGAGATCGGGATCGTGTATCTGTATGCCATTCCGCTGATCGTAATCATTACCATTTACGGGGATGTGACCTATACGGCAGCCATTGCCTTCGGCACGGTGATCCTGAATGCGATCTCGGTAGCCATTACCATGTCGCATGGTGTGACGGGAGATGAGATCACCTCACTTCCCATGAGAGTCGTG
>JAILHW010000138.1 GCA_024695605.1 Lachnospiraceae bacterium
GCAAACCGGGAGATCGGAGAACGACTGGCTGCTAGTTATGTAAACTTCTATATCTGCAATGCCGGCATTTTAGTGCCCCAGTTCGGGGATGAGAATGATGCAAAGGCGCTTGCGATCCTGCAGGAATGCTTTGACGGCAGAAGGATCATTCCCATCGATGCCATAGAGATCCTGCTTGGCGGTGGGAACATTCACTGCATCACCCAACAGATCCCGGCAGAACGATAGCAGGGCAGGTGTAGTGTTGAATCGGCGCAGAGCTGAATCAGTACAGATTTGAATCAGTTCAGATTGGAATCGGCGCAGAGCTGGATCAGCGCAGAGAGGAATCGGCACAGAGCTAATCTGCAATATTATGTAAACTGACAAAAACCGCCGGTGTGCAAGGGAGAATACAAGAAGACCCCGCTAATGGGCAGGGAGAATGAAGTGAGGGAAGATCGATGGCAAAAATAACAGTTGCAACGATACAGATGCAGTGCAAGGGCACGGTGGAGGAAAACCTGCAGAAGGCAGAGCAGCTGGTAAGAAGCGCAGCCAATGAAAAGAAAGCGAACGTTATCTTACTGCCGGAGCTATTTGAGCGGGAGTACTTCTGCCAGCAGAGACGTTATGACTTTTACGATTATGCAAAGCCAACCGGGGAAAATGATGCTGTAAGGCGCTTTCTTCCGATCGCAAAGGAGCTCGGCGTGGTCCTTCCCATCAGCTTCTATGAACGGGACGGGCAGGTTTTGTATAACAGCGTTGCGATCCTGGATCCCCAAAAGGGCCTGATGGGCGTCTATCGAAAGACCCATATTCCGGACGATCATTATTATCAGGAAAAGTTCTATTTTACACCGGGCAATACCGGATTTCGGGTCTGGGAAACAGCCTTTGGAACGATCGGCGTCGGGATCTGCTGGGACCAATGGTTCCCGGAGACGGCAAGGGCTATGGCGCTGATGGGGGCTGAGATCCTGCTCTATCCCACAGCCATCGGCAGTGAACCGATCCTGTCCGTGGACAGCGCAGGACATTGGATGCGGGTGATGCAGGGGCATGCAGCCGCCAATATCGTTCCCGTGGCAGCCGCCAACCGGATCGGGATCGAATCCGTCACGCCCTGTGAGGAGAACGGCGGACAAAAATCCTCGCTTTCCTTCTATGGAACCTCCTTTATGACGGATGAAACGGGAAGGGTGGTAGAGCAGGCGACCAGAGAGAGTGAGGAGATCCTGTCTCACACCTATGATCTTTCGGAGATTGCCGAAAAACGGATCTCCTGGGGCCTGTTTCGTGACAGGAGAGAAGAGATGTACAAAGCACTTGCAGGCCTATCATAAGAAGGGGCTTGCAGAGTGAGAGAAATGAAGTAAAACGGAGAAGCCAGAAGGAATGAGTCAGAACCGAAAAAAAGAAAAGCCGGACAGGAGAGAATTCCTGACAAAGACACCGGTGCCAAAGCTGATCATATCGCTTTCCGTTCCCACCATCATCAGCATGCTGGTTACGGGGATCTATAACTCCGCAGACACCTATTTTGTGGGACGGATCTCCACACAGGCTACAGCGGCCGTGGGTCTGGTATTTTCGGTGATGGCGCTGATCCAGGCCATCGGCTTTTTCTGCGGCCACGGATCGGGAAACTATCTGTCCAGAATGCTCGGGGCCGGCAACCACCGGGAAGCCAATGAAGTCGCGGCGACAGGCTTTGCCATGGCGCTGATCCTGGGAGGCATCGTGGCGATCCTTGGCAATGTCTTTGCCCACCCGCTGGCTGTGGCCATCGGAGCCACAGAGACCACCATGCAGGATACCATGGTCTATATGCGGATCATCTTGCTCGGGGCGCCCTTTATGATGGGGCAGTTTGTGATCAATAACCAGCTGCGCTTTCAGGGAAGCGCCGTTTATGCCATGATCGGCCTGATGTGCGGGGCGGTGGTGAATATCATCCTGGACCCGCTTCTGATCCTGGGGTTTCATATGGGAACGGCAGGTGCGGCCGTGGCTACGGTATCCGGGCAGCTGATCAGCTTTTGCGTGCTGCTCATCGGCTCCGCCCAGGGGCAGAACATCCGGCTGAAGCTTTCCAATGTGCATTTGAACGGGCATTTTATAGGGGAGATCATCAACGGCGGGATCCCGTCGCTGTTTCGCCAGGGACTGGCCGCCATTTCGACGCTTTTGCTCAATCACATGGCAGGATCCTTTGGCGGGGATGCAGCCATAGCGGGGATGTCGGTTACCACGAGGGTGCTGATGATGATGGCATCCGCCATGATCGGCTTCGGACAGGGCTTTCAGCCCGTCTGCTCCTATAATTACGGTGCAGGGCTCAGGCGCCGCGTACGGGAAGGCTTCTTTTTCTGCGTGCGGTACGGAACGATCTTTCTGTTTTGTCTATCGGCCGCCAGCTTTTGCTTTGCCCCATCCATCATTGCCTGGTTTCGTCCGGATCCGGATGTGGTAGCGGTGGGAACGGTGGCGCTGCGTGCACAGGCCATGACCATGCCGCTTCTGGCTACCACGACGATGGTAAATATGATGCTGCAGTCTATGGGGAAGGGCGTAAAGGCGTCCATTACCGCCTCAGCCAGAAACGGGATCTTCTTTGTGCCCATGATCTTGCTGCTGCCCCGGCTTTTCGGCCTGTTTGGGGTAGAGATCGCCCAGGCAGTGGCGGATGTGTTATCCCTGGGCCTTTCCATCCCGCTTGGGATCTCGGAGCTTCGAAAGCTTCGGGAGGATGAAGCAGATGGGGAGAGCAGGCATACAAAATAAAGAAAAAAAGCATACATAATAAAGCATACAAAAGACCCCGGCACGAATGCCGGGGCCTTTTGATATGGGATACGCACGTTACGGATTATTCTTCTTCGTCTTCGTCCTCGTCGCCGCCGATCTCGATCACTTCACCATCATCGAAATCATCGAACTCCAATACTTCACCGTCGTCTCCGTCCTCCTCGTCTGCTTCTTCGGTATATTCGCTTTCCTCAAGCAGCTCGAATTCGGAAATGCTGCCATCCTCATTTAAGTAGATGGTCAGATAGAAGGTCGTGAAGTTATCGGTGTACATATCGAAATCGATCTCTTCTTCATCTACATAGTAGGGCTTGGTCATATCGTAGTTTGTGATCTTGGCCTGTGCAAGATAGGGAGCCAGCTTCGGATAGTAGGGCTCGATCTTTTTCAGAAGATCCGCGGAGATCGCATCTGCCTGGCGAAGCTCCTCAAGCTCCTCCTTGGCATCGGTCTCATCGCCTTCATAGTAGATCTTTAAAGCCTCCCATCTGGCGTTGTCCAGATCACCGGCCTTTTCCTTCATCTCAGCGGTCTCGGGAAGCTCAGCAACATCCGTTTTCTGGGCTTCAAAATTGAAGGTTACGTTGTTCTTTTCATCGAACACCTTGCTGTCGGTATGAAGGCTCGGATCGGGAACGTATTCCTCATCCTCTGTATCCTCGTCTTCCTCATCCTCTTCCTCTTCGCCGTCGGAAGCATCACCCACGGAATCCTCTCCGATCACGATATCGCCTTCTTCAGCCAGATCCGCTTCCAGATCATCCTCGGTCACCTCGGTGTCCTTGATATCCTCCGGCGTTACCTTCTGATTGCCGCACCCGCCTAAAAGGGAAATGCCAAGGCCGAGGGTCAGAAGCAGAGCCGGTAATGTTCTCTTTTTCATAACAGTCTCCTCTCGATTCGGTTGTATTTGACCGCTTCATAATACCACAGAATTGATGAAAGTACATTGAAAATAGTTTGAAAATTCTGTGTTTTCCAAAAAATACAATTCCCGGATATGTTGTTTTTTCCCGCTTCTCATTATATAATACTAGGGTAAGCGCCGTATGGGGTAAAAGGCGCGCAGACTATGAGCGGGAGGTTACGTGATATGAATGAGGCAATGCAAATGGATATGGATGTGACACAGGTGGCCGGGGATATTTCCGCAAAGCAGCTTCTGGATGCGGTAGACGGCGTACGCAAGGACATCGACGGCATGAACCGTGACAGTGAAGAGATCAAAAGAAGCGGGGATGCCATCAAGGAGTCCACCGGGAAGATCACAAGCCATGTCAATGAGATCCAGGGCTTCGCAAAGGATATCCAGAAGATTTCCAGCAAGACCAATATGCTGGCGCTGAATGCTTCCATTGAGGCGGCCAGAAGCGGTGAGCTCGGGAAGGGCTTTGCAGTGGTTGCGGAGGAGATGCGGAATCTGGCCAATGATACCAAGGTTTCCTCTGAGAAGATCCTTGAGATCGTGGGACAGTTTGCCGAGGATCTGGAGGAGATGCAGAGCAAGATCAAGAACCAGGATGAGTCCCAGGCAGAACAGATGAAGCTGTCCGCAAAGCTGGTTGAGGAAGTGCAGAAGATCGAGCAGACCACCAAGGAGCTGATGGTGAAGATCTCCCTGCAATAAGAATGAAAAGATAGGAAGGCCGCCTTTTCGAATGGATCCAAAAAGACGGCGGGTATAATGTATGATAGCAGTTTACATAATATTGTTGGTCGTTGGATTTGTGGCACTGATCAAAGGTGCTGACTGGTTTGTGGACGGAAGCTCGAACATCGCGCGGCTGTTGAAGGTGCCGGGTGTCATCGTGGGACTTACCATCGTGGCGATGGGAACCAGCGCACCGGAGCTGGCGGTCAGCATTTCCGCTGCTCTGGCAGGCTCAAATGAGATCGCCTTAAGTAACGTCATCGGATCGAACATGTTTAATCTGCTGGTGGTGCTTGGCTGCTGTGCCATGATCCACAAGGTTCCCGTAGATACGGTGATCCTGAAGCGTGATTTTCCGATCTGTCTTTTGGTTACCGCCTTTGTTGCGGTGATGGTGGGAGCAGGGAGCGTTACAAACGGGCTCTTCGGAAAGGCGGCCATGGCGGATGAAGTGGGAAGTGCCTCAAGAGTGATGGGCCTGATCCTGTTGGTCGTGTTTGTCTGCTATCTGATCGCTCTGATCAGAGATGCCATCCGCAATCCCGTTCAGGAGGATGATGCACAAAAGCCCTTCTCCGTGGGAAAGAGCATCCTGCTGATCCTCGTCGGTGTGGCGCTGATCGTCGGCGGCGGCCAGGCAGTGGTACGTTCAGCCAAAGAGATCGCGACCTTTGCGGGAATGAGTGAGACCCTGATCGGCCTTACCATTGTTGCGATGGGAACCTCCCTTCCGGAGCTGGTCACGAGCATTGTGGCAGCGAAAAAGGGAGAGACCGGAATGGCAGTCGGCAATGTGGTCGGATCCAATCTGTTTAATCTGATGCTGATCCTCGGTACCTCGGCGGCGATCCATCCCATCGGTGTCAATATGGCATCGGTCTATGATATGCTGATCCTGGTGGGGATCACGGCGATCACCTATCTGTTTTGCTTTGTGGATCGTTCGGTGAAGCGCATAGAGGGACTGATCCTGGTGCTGATCTATGTGGGCTCGGTGGTGTTTGCTGCAGTTCGCTAAGATCCGACGACAAAAAAAGAGAGCCGTATTAAAAAAGAAGAGAAGGAGAAACAGGAAGCGCAGGCTTTCTGTTTTTTTGCCTGCACAACTTTTTTGCGTTAACGCATTGACACTTTAACGCGAAAAAGGTATAGTGACAAGGACAGCAAAATTTATCTTCAGAAAGGAATAAGACAATGGCTGTAAAAATTCTTTTGTTACTGGTATTCTTTTGTGTGTTTATCGGCGTTGGCATTTACTGTCGGAAGGCCTCTACCGATGTGAACGGCTTCGTACTCGGAGGCCGGAGCGTAGGCCCCTGGCTGACGGCTTTTGCTTACGGAACCTCTTACTTTTCCGCGGTTATCTTTGTAGGATATGCGGGACAGTTCGGATGGAGCTTCGGTGTGGCTTCGACCTGGATCGGTCTGGGCAATGCCATGATCGGATCGTTGATGGCCTGGGCGATCTTAGGGCGCCGTACCCGTATCATGACCCAGCATCTGGAGGCTACCACGATGCCGGAGTACTTCGGGAAGCGGTATGATTCCGCATCCTTTAAGGTGGTTGCTTCCGCACTGACCTTTTTATTTTTGATCCCCTATACCGCATCCTTGTTCAACGGTCTTTCCAGACTCTTTAAGATGGCATTTGATGTGGACTACTCGGTATGCGTGATCGTCATGGCAGTGCTGACCGCGATCTACGTGATCGTCGGCGGCTATATGGCAACGGCCATCAACGACTTCATTCAGGGTATCGTCATGCTGGTCGGTATCGTAGCGGTGATCGCAGCCGTGCTTTCCAAAAACGGCGGGTTTATGGGATCACTTGTGGCAATGTCGCAGGTAGAGTCCGATGTGATGAACGGTGCATACGTATCCTTCTTCGGACCGGATCCCTTCTATCTGGTAGTGGTTGTTCTTCTTACCAGCCTTGGTACCTGGGGCCTTCCCCAGATGGTGGGCAAGTTCTATGCCATTAAGAACGAACAGTCCATTAAGATCGGAACCCTGATCTCTACGCTGTTTGCCATTGTGATCGCCGGCGGCTGCTACTTCCTCGGCGGCTTTGGACGGCTTTTCACCACACAGGAGATCGTCAGCGAGCAGGGCTTTGATTCGGTGGTTCCGACCATGCTTTCCGGACTTTCGGATGTATTGATCGCCATCGTTCTGATCCTGGTACTTTCCGCATCCATGTCAACCCTGTCCTCCCTGGTGTTGACATCCAGCTCTACGCTGACCCTGGACTTTCTGGGACAGATCAGTAAAAAGAAGATGGATGAAAAGAGAAAGATGGTCTACCTGCGCACCTTTGTGGCTGTATTCATCGTGATCTC
>JAILHW010000139.1 GCA_024695605.1 Lachnospiraceae bacterium
CCTGTCGCTTTATCAAACGACACTCCGTTCGGGAGCGATCCTTCATATTCCCAGGAAAGGCTGTTCTCTTCATAGCCGGGTGTTCCCGTAAACGATATCGTAAAAGGCTCTCCTACCATAACGGAAAACTTGGTAGCAGAAGTGATCTTAGGTTTCAGTACGTCTACGTTCAGCGTAAATGTCTTTGTGGATTTTATGATGGTTGATCCTACCGTTTCCGTCAGGGTGACGGTAACCGTCATAGGGGCACGGGTATTGAGGGTTGGCGTACCTGTGATCGAAGCAGAATTACCATTGCTTATAAATTCCAGTCCGAGGGGGAGCCCCATATCATTGCCGCTGGAATTATACTGGTCGGTTGTACTGCAGGTCCATGCCAAAGTACCGCCCGCAGCGGCCTTGCCGGTAAAGGTCAGGTTGACAGGGCGTTCCAGATACTCTGTTACCGTGCTTGCAACTGTTGTGGAAATGTTATTCCCCGTTTCAGACGTTCCCTGGGATGTTTCGCCCGGGCCCATTCCGCTTCCTTCATCCGTTCCGCTGCTGACAGTAAACTCCACTGCGGGGGATCTGCGAAACTCTGTCACCTTAGTTGTTCCCGAGGAACGATCGATTTTATGGATGATAAGACCCGTCGTATAGGTCGAGCCTGCTGCAGGTGTGAGTGATTCTCCCTCTCCAAATGTTCCATCATTGCAAAACCAGGCGCTCGTCCCGTTTTTCTCAAGCATGCAGTCAGACCATGCGCCGTGTCCCATCAAAACATTGAAATCCACTTCCTCAGACCAGCGGACAGTATTTACCCATCCATAAGGGAAGTTGTAAGGATCCTCTAATCCATCCTGCGGCCAAACATAAATCTGTGCCTCATAACTGATATTGCCGGCAGGGCTAAGATCATCCATCCCGGGCCACTGATAGGCAATCTCCATGTGCTTTTCATTCATATAGGGAAGCCCAACAGACCAGTCCACAGTAGTCTCAGCCATCTCGGTGGCAAAAACTTCCTCAGATATTGGTTCATCATCTGTCTTTGTGCGCTTATAGATCACAAGCTGCCAGGTGCAGGTGTCCCCACCCTGAATACAGGCATTACTCAGATCCATGAAGTTGCCCTGCAGCATCTTTGTAAATTCACCACCGGTATATTTCATTTGATTTTTGGTAATACTGGTCTCCCAGTAGTTATTTCCGAGACTGCTGATATGTGTGCGTTTCGGGCTGTCAGCCGGCCAGTTGTTCATAGATGCCAGATTATTCAGGCTGCTCTGTACCCGCGACAGAGTAGTCGGAGAGACATACAACTGTGCATCATACCAGGCGTTCTCTCCCGGATCCTCAAGCCCCGTCATCGTCCATGCCATAGACACCGACGGATTACGGTCAATTCCCGTAACATATCCGGTAGTTGAATCCGTAGTCCAATTCGAATCCGTTAAATGGAACTCACTCAGCGTAAACTCCGGCTCTGCCTCCTCCGCTTTCACTGTCAGCTGCAGATCACCTGTCGGCAGCATGGTAAATACCATAGCCAGCGCCAAGATCATAGCCAGCATTCGCTTTCTGATTCCTGCCCTTTTCAACATTCTTTTCACCCATTCCTTTCCGGCATCCGTGCCTTCAGCGTCTTCATATCCTATGTGCCTATTTTCCTCTAAAAGCGCAAAAAAACAGGCACAATATAAGACAATACTCTGTCTTTATATCATGCCTGTTTTATTCGTTTCAATGCTTTGGAACTATTCGGTTAGAGAGCGTGTGTATTCGGTCAAACCCTTTACAAAAGTGGCTTCATCAACACCCAATCGCTGTGCACCTATCCCAGCTGATATAAGTCCATCTACAACCAACGAATAGAGAGCCTCTGCTTTTCCTTCAATTTTCCCATCACTCTTGCCCTCTGAGTAAGCTAGCTTTCTCGTCTCCACCACATCATAGGCTTCAAAGTTTTCAAACAGTTGTCCCATCTTGCGCTCCTTTATCTTATCCGTCACGCTTCCGATCTCGTCCTCCGGAACGTTGATCCGGCGAAGCAGTACGGATATCACTCTTGACAATACATCCAATACATCCGGTAGGGCCTTTTGTGCAATCTCTTCCAGATAACCATCCGGCAGATCCAGATATTTAAGATTGTCCTTGAAAAGTCCTATGCTCATCTTCAAAGTAAGATCAATGCATGGTTTTTTCAATAGTAATATTCACCAAAAATGACTGTTTTGACCCCTACCTTTATCATTGCACCCTCATATTGAGGGTTAATCAAGCGTTTTTTACCCATATTTTGAGGGTATCGTTTCTGCAAGTTCTACAACCCTCAAAAAAACAGGCACGATACAAGACAATCCTCTGTCTTTCTATCATGCCTGTCTCTATACTTTTCAATTATGATACAGCCTTCCGTCCTAACATGCCGGCAAAGCTGCGGATCGGTCAAGCCGCCCCTTCGCCTTTGTTGTGAAGTTGTCTGATCCCGATGTTGATCTCCCTGACCTCTTTCTTGTAAACAAAGTACTGGATCAGCCAGATGGCAATGTAAACGAGAAGCACGGTCCCCGAAACAACCAGGTTCGGAAGATTGATCTCGGGCGTGATCCAACCGTTGAAAAGACCGATGATCACAAATGCGCCGTACGCGATCACAAAATGCGTTGCGGTTACTTTTAAAATGCTCCAGCTTTCAATCTCATAGATCACGGAGCTTCCGTTTCCCACAAAGCCCAAAAGCCCGCCGGTCAGAATATCCATCAAAAACCGAAGGACCATGGCCTTATCCACATTTCCGCCCAGCAGATAATGGTCTCCCATAAAGACACAAATGGCATGAATGATCAGATCCACCAGAATGCCAAGGGCGAAGCCTACGGATGCTTTCATAATAAAACGCTGCTTTAATTTCATCATCCGCACCTCCTTACGCATTGCCAAACCGGCTCTTTAAAAGATCCCGCAGGGGCTTAACGCACCTTCTTGCGACCCAGCTTCTGACGCCGTTATCAAACAACACACCGATAGTTCCTGTTACATTAAAATCAAAGGTCTCCACCTTGTACAGGTTGATGATCTCCGATTGGGAAATCCTGAAAAAGCGCTCCTGATCCAGCTCCATTTCAAATTTAGCGATGGTGCCCCGGACGCTGTAGGAACGATCCTGCGTATCCAAAAGCACCTCCCGCCCCTGGGTCCGGATCCTGTAAATGTCTCTTTGTGAGATCACC
>JAILHW010000140.1 GCA_024695605.1 Lachnospiraceae bacterium
GACCAGCTAACGGTATACCCTGCCTGATCTGTCTTTTTCAGTTTTGTACCGCCCTTCAGAACCGGCTCGAGGGTGACGCTGCCCTGCATGGGAAGTTTTACTTTTACTTCCTGACCCTCTTCATTGAGGGTAACCTCTCCCCTGGCCTCTTTGTAATACTGCACGCCGCCGATCTTCAGGTCATCCCCTGGGGTAACCGTATAGTATAGTTTTGTTCCGGCAATGACCGGTAGTGTGGCCTTAGTCGTTCTTGACGAATTTGTGTACCAGGTGATATTACAATGTGAAGTAATATCTGCTTTCTCATGCCCCGCAACCGAAACAACAGGAGAAACTTTCTCTACTAAAGTCAATTTAAGCTGAGGATCCCGGGCTTCTGCCTCGATTCCCTCACTGGCTGTATAATGAAAAATAACCGTATGCTCTCCGACACTCAGGGTAGAAAGCCATGACTGTTTCAATGTCACAGCCTTCTCTGCTTTCGTATAATCTGTATTCAGGGTAAGGGTTTCCCCATCACACTGAATGGAATCAAAGGTAAAGGAACCGTCCGATTTCGTGAGTGTAAAATCGGATGTATCCGTAGAATAGATTGTCTTTGCGGTATACTGAACGCTCGGCTGTGTAATAACCGGATCCGGGGTAACCGGGTCGTCCTCCTCATTAAGATCTGAAGGGCGGAAGGTTATATTTTTGCTCTCCTTATTCAACGGCACACGAACCGTGACCAAATTGGAACTGATGCTCGGATCCTCCTTGGAGATTGCCTGAATGCCGATGATCAGATCTTCCCCGTCATAAAAACCCTTCATGCCTTCCTCGAAGTCCGCTGTCGTTCCGGGGAACTGATATACGGATACAGGGATCGTACCCATGCTCGAATCGATAGATGCAGGATTATATCCTGACCATGGGTTATCCGGGTTCAGTACATTTCCGTTATGATCGCACCATTGCCAATTATTCCTGTCATACTTATCCTTTGCATAAGTTACATACCCGCTATTTCCGGTAGCAACCTTTGAAAGGTCTTCCTTCATGGGAGTAACCTGATAGATCAGATCCTCATCCTTGTCCATCATTACAACTGCAACCACCCATTTGCCGCCTGAAAATTCCTCAAGACTCGGGTTGGAAGGATCCATATTTACATCAAATGGTATATTGTCATCATCCTGATATGTTCCGATACTTACATACACATTCTGCGGATCCGCCAGAGGCACCTTCAGGTATGCATTGCTGCTGTAGGCTGATCCCTGTCCGGGCTGACCGCCTTCGGGAATCCCTTCTGTCTGCAGCACAAAATAGTACACCTCACCGGCTGTGGGAAGATTTTTGATACCCTGCGTCAGTGTACTTGCATCCAAAGCCATCTTGAGCCTGCCTTCTCCGGTTGCCCGGTCAAAGGTCACGCCGTCTGTTCCATAGTCCAGGGATGCTCTGGCATATAAATACCAGGAACCGCTGACACCGGGCTTGCTGAAGGTAGCAGGCGTGGTATCTGCAGGATCATACTCCGGCTTATTCTCCGTGATCATAAAAACATCAAAATAACCGGTTGCTGTATCTTTCGTGGTAAAATCCAGGGTGATGCTGTTATCTGAGGTATCGTATTTGACATTGTCAACAACCGGTTTCTCGTTCGAATGCTCAGCCACGGTAGCTGTGATCGTAAAGGTTGCGGAAACGCTGCTCCTCGTGACACCCGCCGATGTATTCTCAAGCAAGGCAAGATTAAAGGAGTATTTTCCGGCAGTCGTGATCGTACCGGAAAGGGTACCTGTCGCTTTATCAAACGACACTCCGTCTGGGAGCGATCCTTCATATTCCCAGGAAAGGCTATCCTCTTCATAGCCGGGTGTTCCCGTAAGCGTTATCGAAAATGGCTCTCCTAACATAACGGACAACTTGGTAGGTGAGGTAATCTTAGGTTTCAGTTTGTTTACGTTCAGCGTAAATGTCTTTGTGGATTTTATGACGGTAGAGCCTGCCGTTTCCGTCAGGGTGATGGTAACCGTCATAGGTGCACGGGTATTGAGGGTCGGCGTACCTGTGATCGATGCAGTATTACCACTTGCCTGAAATTCAAGCCCGAGGGGCAGTCCCATATCATTTCCGCTCGAATTATACTGATCGGTTGTACTGCAGGTCCAGGCCAAAGTTCCGTCTGCGACAGCCTTCCCGGTAAAGGTCAGATTGACAGGACGTTCCAGATACTCTGTTACCATATCGGAAACCGAAGTTGAAATATTGTTTTCTGTTTCAGTTCCTCCCTGAGACGTTTCGCCCGGGCCCATTCCGCTTCCTTCATCCGTTCCGCTGCTGACTGTAAACTCCACAGCTGGAGACCTGCGGTACTCTGTCACCTTGGTCGTTCCCGAGGAACGGTCAATTTTGTTTATGATAAGACCAGTCGTATAGATTGAGCCTGCTGCAGGTGTGAGCGATTCTCCTTCTCCAAATGTTCCATCATTGCAAAACCATGCGCTGGTTCCGTTTTTCTCGAGCAGACAATCCGACCATGCACCGTGGCCCATGAGTACATTGAAATCCACTTCTTCAGACCAGCGGACAGTATTTCCCCATCCATATGGGAAGTTGTATGGATCCTCTAATCCATCCTGCGGCCAAACATAAATCTGTGCCTCATAACTGATATTACCATCAGGGCTAAGATTATCCATCCCGGGCCACTGATAAGCGATCTCCATGTGCTTTTCATTCATGTAGGGAAGACCGACAGACCAGTCCACTGTAGTCTGTGCCATTTCAGTGGCAAAAACTTCCTCAGATATGGGTTCATCTTCTGTCTTTGTGCGCTTATAGATAACCAGCTGCCAGGTACAGGTATCACCATCCTGAATACATGCATTGCTCAGGTTCATGAAGTTCCCCTGCAGCATATGGGTAAACTCGCCACCGGTATTTTTCATCTGATTTCGCGTAATGCTTGTCTGCCAATAGTTATTTCCAAGCCCGCTAATATGCGTACGTTTCGGGCTGTCAGCAGGCCAGCTGTTCATAGATGCCAAATTGCTCAAGTTGCTCTTTACCGTTGACAGGTTATTCGGAGAAACATATAACTCAGCGTCATACCATGCGTTCTCTCCCGGATCTTCAAGCCCCGTCATCGTCCATGCCATAGACACCGACGGATTACGGTCAATTCCCGTAACATATCCGGTAGTTGAATCCGTAGTCCAATTCGAATCCGTTAAATGGAACTCACTCAGCGTAAACTCCGGCTCTGTCCCCTCCGCCTTCGCTCTTACCTGCAATCCGTCCATCGGAAGCAAGGTAAATACCATAGCCAGCGCCAGAAATACTGCAAGCATCCTTTCGCCAAGTCCGTTTTTTCTCCTTTTGTGATTACCCATACTCTTCACCCATTCCTTTCCGGCATCCGTGCCTTAAGCTTCAAACGAACATACCGTGATTTTACTATGGAAAAAGGGCATAAAAAAGCACTCTGACGTATTCGGTCAGAGTGCCTGTGTATTCGGTAAAAATGGACCTGTGACACTCTAAAGAGTGCAAGCTCCGTCCCGGGGGGTCATGCCGCTCCTTCCCCTTTGCTGCGAAGCAGCCTGATCCCGTTGTTAATGTCACGTACCTCTCTTTTATAGACCAGATACTGGATCAGCCAGATCATCACGTAGACTGCAAATACGATCCCGGCGACGATGATATTCTCCGGGGTAAAGCCCGGCGTTAGCCAGCCGTTGATGGTTCCGATCGCAAGAAACGTCCCGTAGGCCAGAATGAAATGCGTGCCTGTGGCTTTTAAGATACTCCAGCTTTCAATCTCATAGATGACGGAGCCTCCGTTTCCGACAACTCCCAGAACACCGGCAAGGAATAGCTCCAACAAAAATCGAAGCGCCGTGGTTTTATCCATACTGCCTGCGAGCAAAAAACTGTTCCCGGAAATGATATACGCCGCATGGATGATCAGATCGACCACCACGCCTGCAGCAAATCCAATAGAGGCTTTCAAAAGAAATCTTTGTTTTAAATTCATTTCCCGCACCTCCTTACGCATTGCCGAACCGGCTCTTTAAAAGATCCCGCAGGGGCTTAACACATCTTCTGGCCACCCAGCTTCTTACACCGTTATCAAACAGAACGCCCACCGTTCCCGTCACGTTGAAATCAAAGGCTTCCACCTTATACAGGTTGATGATCTCCGACTGGGAGATCCTGAAAAAGCGCTCCTGATCCAGCTCCATTTCAAATTTAGCGATGGTGCCCCGGACGCTGTAGGAACGATCCTGCGTATCCAAAAGCACCTCCCGCCCCTGGGTCCGGATCCTGTAAATGTCTCTTTGTGAGATCACC
>JAILHW010000192.1 GCA_024695605.1 Lachnospiraceae bacterium
TAAGGCAATGGCAAAGATCAATCGCAACTATTTAAAGCTGCCCGGCAGCTATCTGTTTTCCACCATCGGAAAAAAGGTGCGTGCCTATGAAGAGCAGCATCCCGATCAGAAGGTGATCCGCATGGGTATCGGAGATGTGACACAGCCCATCGCGCCCGCTGTAATAGCAGCCCTTCATGAGGCAACAGAGGAGATGGGAAAGGCAGAGACCTTCAAGGGCTATGCACCGGATCTGGGGTATGCATTTTTGCGCGAGACGATCGCAAAGAGCGATTTCCTGGCAAGAGGGTGCGACATCAGTGCGGATGAGATCTTTGTTTCGGACGGGGCAAAGTGTGACTGCTCCAACATCCAGGAGATCTTCGGAAGCGATAACACCATTGCGGTCTGCGATCCGGTGTATCCGGTCTATGTCGATTCCAACGTTATGGCAGGAAGAACGGGAGCGTATGATGCTTCCCTTGGAAAATTTGAACATGTCATCTACATGTCCTGTACAAAGGAGACCGGATTTTTGCCTGAGCTTCCTTCCGAGGTTCCGGACCTGATCTACCTGTGCTTCCCCAACAATCCCACCGGAGCGGCGATCACAAAGGATAAGCTGCAGGAGTGGGTGGATTATGCAAACAAAAACGGCTCCGTGATCCTTTATGATGCAGCCTATGAAGCTTATATATCCGAGGAGGATATCCCGCACAGCATCTATGAATGTGAAGGAGCAAAGACCTGTGCCATCGAGTTTCGCTCCTTTTCCAAGACGGCAGGCTTTACGGGACTTCGGCTTGGCTTTACCGTGATCCCGAAGGAGCTTAAGGTAGAGGATGTGGCGCTTTGGGATCTGTGGGCAAGACGCCATGGCACGAAATACAACGGTGCCCCCTATATCATCCAGAAGGCCGGACAGGCGGTGTATTCCGATGCGGGACGTGCCCAGATCAAGGAGCAGATTGCAAGGTATATGGGCAATGCCCGGATCCTGTATGAAGGACTGAAGGAAGCAGGCTATGAGGTGAGCGGCGGCGTGAATGCCCCCTACCTGTGGCTGTCAACACCAAAGGGGATGACGAGCTGGGAGTTTTTTGATCATCTTCTGGAAACGGCTCACGTGGTGGGTACACCGGGTGTGGGCTTTGGTCCCGGCGGAGAATACTACTTCCGACTGACCGCCTTTGGTACCAGGGAAAACACCATCGAAGCGGTTGAGCGGATCAAACAGATGTAAGGGAGGAAGGATTCATGGCAAAGTTTATTTTTGTAACCGGCGGCGTGGTTTCCGGCCTCGGAAAGGGAATCACGGCAGCATCTCTGGGCAGGCTCCTAAAAGCAAGAGGGCTGAAGGTCGCAGCGCAGAAGCTGGACCCCTATATCAACGTAGATCCCGGTACCATGAGCCCTTATCAACATGGTGAGGTCTATGTCACGGAGGACGGCGCCGAGACGGATCTGGATCTGGGACATTATGAACGCTTCATTGACGAGGATCTGACCAAGTACTCCAACCTGACCAGCGGACGTGTCTATTGGAACGTTTTGAACAAAGAAAGAAGGGGCGAGTATCTGGGCTCAACGGTGCAGGTGATCCCCCATATCACGAATGAGATCAAGGAGTTTATCTACCATGCCGCAAAGGAAAGCGGCGCCGATGTGGTGATCACCGAGATCGGCGGAACCATCGGCGATATCGAATCGCAGCCCTTCCTGGAGGCGGTCAGACAGATCTCTCTGGAGGCGGGAAGGGAAAACAGCCTCTTTATCCATGTCACCCTGGTGCCCTATCTGCAGGGCAGCAACGAACACAAATCCAAACCCACCCAGCATTCCGTCAAGGAGCTGCAGGGAATGGGAATCAACCCCGATATCATAGTCCTTCGGTGCAACGAGCCTTTAGAGGAAGGGATCTTTAAAAAGATCTCGATGTTCTGCAACGTGCCGGAGGACTGCGTTATTGAAAACAGAACCCTGGAAAGCCTTTATGATGCACCGCTGATGCTGGAACGTTCCGGCTTCTCCGGTGTGGTTCTGCGTCAGCTCGGGATGACGGCTCCGGCGCCGGACCTTCGGGAGTGGGAGGCACTTTCGGCAGCGATCAAGAATCCCGAGACCGAGGTGACCATTGCGCTGGTTGGAAAATATGTACAGCTTCACGATGCCTATCTATCCGTGGCAGAGGCCCTGCACCACGCGGGCTTTGCCCTGAAGGCAAAGGTGGGGATCAAGTGGATCGATTCCGAAAGGCTGGATGAAAAGAATCTGGAAGCAGAGCTTTCCGGCTGCAGCGGGATCCTGGTTCCCGGCGGCTTCGGAAACCGCGGAACGGAAGGGATGATCCTTTCCGCACGGTATGCAAGGGAGAAAAAGATCCCGTATCTGGGGATCTGCCTGGGCATGCAGATCGCGGTCATCGAGTATGCCAGATCCGTGGCAGGGATCACCGATGCCTGCTCCGGGGAATTTGAGGATGCCTCTCCGTCCAAGGTCATCGACTTTATGCCGGGCCAGTCCGACGAGATCGAAAAGGGCGGAACACTTCGTCTGGGAAGCTATCCCTGTGTGATCGAAAAGGGCAGCCTGATGGAGAAGTGCTACAATGCTACGCAGATCGCCGAGAGACACAGACACAGATATGAGTTTAACAACGATTACAGAAAGGTGCTTTCAGACTGCGGTCTGATCCTTTCCGGGATCTCACCGGACGGCAAGCTGGTGGAGACCGTAGAGCTCTCGGAGCATCCCTTTTATCTGGGCGTACAGTTCCATCCGGAATTCAAGTCCAGACCCAACAGACCCCATCCCGTCTTTAAGGAATTTGTAAAGGCAGCGGTGGAAACAGAAAATTAGCAGGAGACAACTATGGAACATAACAGAAAACTGGTGCTTGAGGATGGCAGTGAATATCCGGGCTTTGCCTTCGGGGCAGACAGACAGGTGGTGGCGGAGATCGTCTTTAACACCTCCATGGCCGGATACCAGGAGATCGTTTCCGATCCCTCCTATACGGATCAGGCGATCGTGATGTCTTATCCTTTGATCGGTAACTACGGCGTGGCGGATGAGGACTACGAAAGCAGGATCATTTCCCCGTCGGCCTTCATTGTCCGGGATATCAATGACAATCCCTCCAACTTCCGCTGGGCCCAGACCCTGCCGGAGCTTTTGGAGGAAAACGGCGTACCCGGGATCAGCGGTGTGGATACCAGAAAGCTGGTCAGAAGCATCCGTGATCTTGGAAGCAGAAGATGCATCGTCACCGACATGGATACGAGCACCGAGGAGGCAGTCAGGATCATACAGCAAACGGCGATCCCCCACGATCAGGTCAGCCGGGTCAGCTGCAAAAAGAAATGGTACAGCCGGACCTCAAACCCGCTTCACCATGTGGTGGCGATTGACTGCGGTATGAAAACCAATATCATCCGGATGCTGAATCAAAACAGATGCAATGTCACCATCGTGCCCTTTGATACAAGTGCCGATGAGATCCTATCGCTGCGGCCGGACGGCATCTTTATTTCCAACGGACCGGGCGATCCGGAGGATGTGCCGCAGGTGATCGAAACCCTAAGGGCCCTGCGGGGGCGGGTTCCGATGTTCGGGATCTGCCTGGGGCACCAGCTGCTGGCGCTCTCTTTTGGCGCAAGGACCTATAAGCTAAAGTTCGGACACCGGGGAGGCAATCATCCCGTAAAGGATATGCGCACCGGAAGGATCGATATCACCAGCCAGAACCACAGCTATGCCGTGGAGGAGTCCTCCCTTGCGGGAACAGGACTTGCGGTGTCCCATATCAATATTCTCGACAACACCGTGGAAGGGATCGTAGGTGAGAAGGACCGGGTCTTTTCCGTACAGTTCCATCCCGAGAGCGCACCGGGTCCGCAGGACTGCGGCTATCTGTTCTCACGCTTCACGGAGCTGATGCAACAGGGACAGTAGCGCATAGATAAGATCAGCAGAAAAATAGCAGGAAGAAAACAGAGGAAGAAACCATGCCGAAACGTACAGATATCAAAAAAGTACTTGTCATCGGATCCGGCCCCATCGTCATTGGGCAGGCGGCCGAATTTGACTATGCGGGAACCCAGGCCTGTCTGGCATTGAAGGAGGAGGGCTACGAGGTCATTCTGGCCAACTCCAATCCGGCTACGATCATGACAGATCATGCCATTGCAGACAAGGTCTATATGGAGCCTTTGACCCTGGAGTACATCGCCAGGATCTGCCGCTACGAACGGCCGGACGCCATCGTACCGGGCATCGGCGGACAGACGGGACTGAACCTTTCCCTCCAGCTCTATGACAAGGGCGTTTTGGAGGAATGCGAGATCGAGCTTCTGGGAACGGATGCATCCAGCATCCGAAGGGCCGAGGACCGGGAGCTGTTCAAGGAGCTTTGCGAAAGCCTCGGTGAGCCCACCCTTCCCTCCGTTGTGGTGGAGAGTGTAGAGGACGGACTTGCGGCAGCGGAGCAGATCGGCTATCCCGTGATTCTAAGACCTGCCTTTACCTTAGGCGGCACCGGCGGCGGCTTTGCCAAGGATCCCGAGGAGATGACCGAGCGGATGAAGAATGCGCTTGCCATGTCCATGGCCCATCAGGTGCTGGTGGAAAAGAGCATCAAGGCCTACAAGGAGATCGAATATGAAGTGATCCGGGACGGAAACGATACCGCGATCACCGTTTGTAATATGGAAAACCTGGATCCTGTGGGGATCCATACCGGAGACTCCATCGTTGTGGCACCCAGCCAGACGCTGACGAATAAGGAGTATCATATGCTCCGTGACAGTGCCCTTCGGATCATCCGGGCACTGGAGATCAAGGGAGGCTGCAATGTGCAGTTTGCGCTGGATCCGGAATCCTTTGATTACTATGTGATCGAGGTCAATCCCCGGGTATCCAGATCCTCGGCTCTGGCCTCCAAGGCCAGCGGCTACCCCATCGCCAGGGTATCGGCCAAGATCGCTGTGGGCATGAACCTGGATGAGATCCGGCTTGCCAATACACCGGCCTGCTTTGAGCCTGCACTGGATTATGTGGTCTGCAAGATGCCGCGCTTCCCCTTTGATAAATTCACTCTGGCCTCCAACGTGCTCTCCACCCAGATGAAGGCAACGGGCGAGACCATGAGCGTGGGACGGACCCTGGAGGAAAGCCTGCTGAAGGCCATCAGGTCCCTAGAGGATGGGAAAAGCCGCCTGCACATGGAGAAGTTTAATACCATGCAGGTCGAGGCGCTTCTTTCCTATATTGAGGACGGCACGGATGACCGCATCTATGCCATCGCAGAGCTGCTTCGCAGGGGCGTGGATCTTTCCACCATCTATGCCAGAACCAGGATCGATATGTTTTTCCTCGATAAGATGAAAAAGATCGTGGAGTTTGAACAGCACCTGGCAGTGGCCGAAACACTGGAGCAAAGACTATTGTATGAAGCCAAAAAAATGGGCCTTTCGGATGCGACCATCGCACAGCTTCGCGGCTGCTCGGAGCTTGAGATCTGGAATCTGAGAAAAGAGCAAAAGATCCGCCCTGTGTATAAGATGATCGATACCTGCGCCAGCGAGTTTGAAAGCTACGTGCCGTATTTTTACTCCACCTATGAGCAGGAGAATGAGTCCGTTGTCACGGATCATAAAAAGATCATCGTGCTCGGATCGGGGCCGATCCGCATCGGACAGGGGGTGGAGTTTGACTATTCCACCGTACATGCGGTTAAGACCATTCATGAGATGGGGTATGAGGCCATCGTTATCAACAACAATCCCGAAACGGTTTCCACGGATTATACCACGGCGGATAAGCTTTACTTTGAGCCGTTGACGGTAGAGGATGTGATGAACATCTATGAGCTGGAAAATCCTTTGGGTGTCATCGTTTCCCTGGGCGGACAGACCGCTGTCAATCTGGCAACGCCCTTAGAGGAGCGGGGCGCAAAGATCATCGGTACCGGAACGAAGGCCATTTTTGCCGCAGAGGACCGGGATGCCTTTGAAGATGTGATCAGACGTCTTGAGATCCGCCATCCCGAGGGCATTGCCGTAACGGATATCAGCGAGGGGATCCGGGTGGCCAATGAGATCGGCTATCCGGTCCTTGTCAGACCCTCCTTCGTACTCGGTGGCCGGGCCATGGAGATCGTGGCCAATGATGAGATGCTCGAGCACTATCTGAAAAATGCGGTAGAGGTGGATGCGGACAGACCGGTCCTTGTTGATAAGTACATCACCGGAAAAGAGGTAGAGGTGGATGCGGTCTGTGACGGTGAGAGTGTATTTTTGCCGGGGATCATGGAGCTGGTAGAGCGTACCGGTGTACATTCGGGAGACAGCTTTTCCGTTTATCCGCCGTTCTCCATTTCCGAGAGCGTGAAGCAGACCATCTGGGAATATACCAGAAAGCTGGGCATCGGGATCGGCATACAGGGACTTTACAACATCCAGTTCATCGTGGATAAAAACGACCGTGTATCCATCATTGAGGTCAATCCAAGGGCCTCCCGGAGCGTGCCCTTTTTATCCAAATCCACAGGCGTATCCCTGGTGGATATCGCAACCCGCGTGATGCTGGGAGAAAGCCTCGGGATGCAGGGCTATGCCGATACGCAGGCACCGGAGAAGGACTTCTGGTATGTGAAGGCACCGGCCTTTTCCTTTGAAAAGCTGGGCGGCATGGATGCCTATCTGTCACCGGAGATGAAATCCACCGGAGAGGCCATCGGCTATGATAAGAGCTTAAAGCGCGCGCTGTATAAGGCGCTGCAGGCATCGGGCATCAAGATGAAGGAATACGGCACCGTCATGGTCACCCTGGCAGATGAAGATAAAGAGGAAGCACTTCCGCTGATCCGGCGTTTCTATGAGATGGGCTTTAACATCGAGGCAACGGTGGGCACCGGCGTCTTTCTGAAGCAAAACGGTGTGAGGACCAGGATCCGCGGCAAGATCAGCGACGGAAGCGATGAGATCCTAAAGTCGATCCGTGCAGGCTATGTGAGCTATGTCATCAACACCAGAGCGATCCTTTCCGGAAAGCACTATGCCGACGGTGTGCAGATCAGAAGATGCGCCATCGAAAACGGGATCACGATGTTTACCTCTCTGGATACAGTCAGGATCCTTCTGGATGTCCTGGAGGATATCTCTCCGAGGATCAGCGTGATCTGACAGGGCGACTGATCAGAGCTGCGAACCTGATAAAGAAAGCAAACTTAATACGTTTCAAACAGATGACCGGGGTATGAGAGCCCCGGTCAATTATTTTTCTCTTGACAGAATAGATTGCGCGAAATATAATGTAGCAAAATGGAAAAGAATGAAGGTCAGGAATGCCTATGGAAAAAGAGTTTGATATTCAGGAATATATGACAAAGGGCGTGGAGCGTGTTGTGGCGGATGCCATAAAGGCGACGCTTCGGGATCCGAAGGAAAGTGCGTTTATGCTCGGATTTGCAGCGGCCAGCAAGAAGGCTTCCCAAAAGCGCAAAAAGGCAAAAGAGAACGGAGAACATATACCGCCGTTTTTGATCGCGAGCATCACCAGCAAATGCAATCTTCACTGCGCGGGATGCTATTCCAGATGCAATCATGCCACGGTTGATGCGGAGCCTGTCAGCCAGCTGACGGATGAAGAGTGGGCGAGGATCTTTCAGGAGGCAGATGATCTGGGGATCAGCTTTATCCTGCTTGCAGGCGGCGAGCCCATGCTCCGGCGGGGCGTCATAGAGGCTGCAGGAAAACAGAAGAATATCCTGTTTCCGGTATTTACAAACGGAACATTCATGGATGAGAGATATTTTGATCTCTTTGATGCAAGCCGAAACCTGATCCCGATCATGAGCATCGAAGGCCAGAAGGAGCTTACGGATACAAGAAGAGGTGAAGGCGTCTATGATAAGCTGATACAGAACATGGATGAACTGCACAGCCGGGGGCTGATATTCGGAGCATCCGTTACGGTTACAAAGGAAAACATCCGCGAGGTGACCTCTGATGATTTCTTAAGGGAGCTGTCAGACAGAGGCTGCAAGGCAGTCATATTTGTGGAATTTGTACCGGTTACTGAGGAAAGCAGCGAGCTGGCACCGGGAGAAGGGGAAAGAGCGTATCTGAAAGCCGAGATCGACCGCCTGCGCCGGGAAGCTGAGCAGATGGTGTACATTTCCTTCCCAGGGGACGAGAAGAGCTCCGGCGGATGCGTGGCAGCCGGCAGAGGCTTTTTCCACATCAATTCACACGGCGGAGCAGAACCGTGTCCGTTCTCGCCGTATTCGGATGTGAACATCAAAAACACATCTCTGCAGGAGGCGATGCATTCTCCGCTTTTTATGGCACTTCGGGACGGCGGCGTGCTTATGGATGATCACGAAGGCGGATGCGTATTATATGAAAAAAGGGAGCTTGTAGAGCAGATCCTGAAGACAAGGACCGCGTAACGATTCACATAAACCATTTCAAAAAGGAGGTACACAAAATGATCTATGATTACGAAGTAACCAAGGCAAACGGAGAGAAGCAGAGTCTGTCCGAGTATAAAGGAAAGGTGATCCTGATCGTGAACACCGCGACAGGATGCGGGTTTACGCCGCAGTATGCGCCGATCGAACAATTTTATAAGGACTATCACGATCAGGGACTTGAGATACTCGATATTCCCTGCAACAAGTTCGGCGGACAGGCACCCGGCTCTGATGAGGAGATCCATGAGTTTGGTACGATCCACTATAATACTACATTCCCGCAGATGAAGAAGTCCGATGTGAACGGAGATAACGAGCTTGCGCTTTATACCTATCTGAAGGAGCAGAAGGGCTTTGAAGGCTTTGAAGAGCACGAATACAAGGCGCTTCTTGAGAAAATGTTTGCGGAGGCCGATCCCCAGTGGGATCAGAAGCCGGACATCAAGTGGAATTTCACCAAGTTTGTTGTTGACCGCGAGGGAAATGTCGTTGCCAGATTTGAGCCCACAGCAGATATGAAGAAGGTTGAGGAATGCATCAGGGCTCTGTTGTAAAATGGAATAACTGTGGTACAATGAGAGCAGGCTTTTGCAAAGAAGCCTGCTCTTCTCTTTTATGGAGAAGCGCAAAAAATCAGAAGGAGCGTATACTATGAATCCATTGGATATGATGCAGCTTGGCAGCAGGCTGCAGACCTTCAGTCAGCAGCACCCCAGGTTCGGGGACTTTTTACGGGAAGCCGGAAGGGATGCCATGCGGGAAGGCAGCATTTTGGAGATGAAGGTTACCAGCCCGGAGGGAAAGGAATATATCACGAACCTCAAGCTGACACCGGAGGATGTGGAGACCATCAATCTGATCCGCAGCCTGCGGTCGGGCGGCTGAGAGACCTTATCATGCAGGGACGGGATCAGCCCTGCAAAGAAGCAAACAGGGGTTATCACAAAACTGAGGAGGATATGGGATGAAGTACATTACATTTGGACAGGACCAGGATCAGGTATCCGAGGTCATACTGGGGACGATGAATCTTTCGCAGCTTTCCACACAGGAGGCGGAGAGCCTTCTAAAGGATGCGCTTGAGGAAGGGATCAACTTTTGGGATACGGCGGACTGCTATGCGGACGGCGGATCGGAGGAGCGGATCGGAGAGGTGTTTGCGGCCAATCCGGGACTGCGCGAGAAGGTCTTTTTACAGTCCAAATGCGGGATCCGCAGAGAGGATGGAGTGAAGTTTTTTGACTTTTCCGCAGAGCATATTTTAAACGCTGTGGATGCCAGCCTGGAGCGGCTGAAAACGGAGAGTCTGGACTGTTTGCTGCTGCACAGGCCCGATGTGCTTATGGAGCCGGAGGAAATCGCAGATGCCTTCCGGATCCTGCATAAGACCGGAAAGGTACGCAACTTCGGCGTCAGCAATATGAATCCGGCGATGATCCGGCGGCTGCAAAAATACACCAAGTATAAGCTTGAGACCAACCAGATCCAGATATCCTGTGCCTTTTCGCCGGTGTTTGATGCGGCGCTGCATGTCAATATGCAGACCGAATCCGGTGTGATGCGCGACGGCGGCATTATGGAGTACTGTGCGGAGAATGATATGGCGCTGCAGGCCTGGTCGCCTCTTCGTTATGGATTCTTTGAGGGGATCTTTTTGGGGAATCCGAAATACCAGACGCTGAACCGCGTGCTGGAGCGGATCGCCGAGGAGCAAAAGGTAACGCCCACGGCAGTCGCCCTTGCATGGATCCTTCGCTATCCGGCCAGGATGCAGGCTGTGATCGGCACCACCAAGAGCAGCCGTATGAAGGAGAGCGCTTTGGCCTCGCAGGTGACGCTGGATCGCCGCCAGTGGTATGAGATCTATCAGGCAGCGGGAAACGAACTTCCGTGACAGGCTAAGGCCAGAATCAAAGTAAGTAACAGATCCGGAGGATTCGATGGAAAAACAGATCAGTATAAGAAGACCCGAGCTGCTGGTTCCGGCCAGCAGCCTGGAGGTGTTAAAGACGGCAGTCATGTTCGGTGCAGATGCCGTTTATATCGGTGGAGAAGCCTTCAGCCTGCGAGCCAAGGCCAAGAACTTTTCCCCGGAGGAAATGAAGGAGGGCATCGAGTTTGCGCATGCCCATCATGTGGCGGTGCATGTCACCGCCAATATTTTGGCGCACAATTATGATCTGGAGCAGGCAGCAGCCTATTTTCGGGAGCTTAAAGCGCTCGGCCCCGATGCCCTGATCATTGCCGATCCGGGTATGGTGATGCTGGCAAAGGAGCATTGTCCCGATATTCCGATCCACATCAGCACCCAGGCCAACAATACCAACTATATGACCTACCGGTTCTGGTATGACCAGGGGATCAGGCGCGTGGTCAGCGCAAGAGAGCTGTCCCTGCGGGAGATCAGACAGATCAGGGAGCAGATTCCTGCGGACATGGAGATCGAAAGCTTTATCCACGGCGCCATGTGTATTTCCTATTCCGGCAGATGCCTTTTGAGCAACTACTTTACCGGAAGGGATGCCAACCGGGGAGCCTGTACCCATCCCTGCCGCTGGAAGTATGCCCTGATGGAAGAGTCCAGAGAGGGAGAATACCTGCCCGTGTTTGAAAATGAAAGAGGCACTTATATCTTTAACTCCAAGGACCTTTGCATGATCGAGCATATTCCGGAAATGATCGATGCCGGGATCGACAGCTTTAAGATCGAAGGAAGGATGAAGACGGCCCTGTATGTGGCCACTGTGGCAAGGACCTATCGGAAGGCCATCGACGCAGCGCTTGCATCCGGAGAGGCATATGAGCAGATCCTGCCCTGGTGCCGGAAGCAGATCAGCCAGTGTACCTACAGACAGTTTACGACGGGCTTTTATTTCGGAAAAACGGATGAACATACCCAGATCTATGAGAACAATACCTATGAGCGGGAGGCGGTCTATCTGGGGATCGTGGAGCAGGCCCTTTCTCTTTTGCAGCTTTCGGAGAGTGAGGCAAGGGACGCCCTTTTGGCTAAAGGGGCAGTGGACCCTGATACGTGCTGCGCTGCGGCCATCACCCAGCGTAACAAGTTCTGTGTGGGAGATCGGATCGAGATCATGAAGCCGGATGGCAGGGATGTCGAATGTGAGGTGATCGCCTTTATCAATGAGGAAGGAAAACTCCAGGAAAGTGCACCGCATGCCAAGCAGCAGCTGCTTGTTGTTCTTTCACAGCCGGTTGCGGTTTATGATCTGCTTAGAAAGCCGGCCGGGACGTAAGCTATGGGATGCCCAAAACGCAAGAACTGCTTGCAAGCCCCGCGCCCCGGTGCTATAGTAAACGCATTGGACATACGAAACAGAAAAACACAGGATGGGAGAAGTCAGGATCTATGACACAGATTGAAGAGATCTTTGCAAAGAATGTTTTTACCCTGGGAAAGATGAAGCAGCGTCTTCCCAAGGAGGTATATAAGGAAGTCAAGCAGGTGATCGACTTTGGCGGAGAGCTGTCCATGACAGCTGCCAATGTGGTTGCCAAGTCTATCAAGGACTGGGCCATTGAGAACGGGGCAACCCACTACACCCACTGGTTCCAGCCGCTGACCGGTATCACCGCGGAAAAGCATGACGCCTTTGTATCCCATCCCGATGAAATGGGAAATATGATCACCGAGTTTTCCGGAAAAGAGCTGATCAAGGGTGAACCGGATGCGTCCTCTTTTCCCTCGGGCGGACTTCGGGCGACCTTTGAGGCCAGAGGCTATACGGTGTGGGATATCACCTCACCCGTTTTCTTAAAGGAGGCTTCCACCGGCAAAATCCTTTGCATCCCTACCGCATTCTGCTCCTATACAGGAGAAGCGCTGGATAAAAAAACACCGCTGCTGCGCTCTATGGAGGCTATTTCCAAACAGGCAGTCCGGATCGTGAACCTGTTCGGCAATATGCGTGCGACCAAGGTAACCCCTTCCGTAGGTGCGGAGCAGGAATACTTTCTGGTGGATGAAAAGCTGTTCCAGCAAAGGAGCGATCTGATGTTTTCCGGAAGGACCCTGTTCGGTGCACCTGCACCCAAGGGTCAGGAGATGGACGATCACTATTTCGGCGTCATTCCCGAGCGGGTGGGCGCCTTTATGAAGGATCTGAATGAAGAACTCTGGAAGCTTGGTGTGACCGCCAAGACCCAGCACAATGAGGTGGCTCCGGCCCAGCATGAGCTGGCACCGATCTATGAGACCGCCAATATTGCCGTGGATCACAACCAGATCGTTATGGAGACCATGAAGCGCGTGGCGATCCGTCACGGACTGCGGTGTCTGCTGCATGAAAAGCCCTATGCAGGGGTGAACGGATCCGGAAAGCATGATAACTGGTCCCTGACAACGGATAAAGGAAAGAACCTTTTGGATCCCGGGATCAGTCCGAATGAGAATATACAGTTTTTGCTGGTACTGGCCTGCATTCTGAAGGCAGTCGATACCCATGCGGATCTGCTTCGCCAGTCCGCTGCGGATGTCGGAAATGATCACAGACTGGGAGCCGATGAGGCGCCGCCGGCGATCATCTCCGTATTCTTGGGAGAGCAGCTGGAGGATGTGGTCAAGCAGCTTGTGGAAACCGGGGCTGCCACTTCCCTGAAGGAAGGAGGCAAGCTGGAGACAGGCGTTTCCACCCTGCCGGATACCGAAAAGGATGCGACGGACAGAAACCGTACCTCGCCCTTTGCCTTTACCGGTAATAAATTTGAATTCCGTATGGTGGGAAGCTCGGACTCTATCGCCGATCCCAATACCATTTTAAATGCCATCGTGGCCGAGGCCTTCTGCGAGGCGGCGGACCGGCTGGAGCAGGCAGAGGACTTTGAGATTGCGGTGCATGATCTGATCAAGGAGTATCTGACAAAGCACCAGCGCATCATCTTTAACGGAGACGGCTATTCCCAGGAATGGGTAAAGGAAGCAGAGCGAAGAGGGCTTCCCAATATCAAATCCACCATTGAGGCGGCGGCAACGCTGACAAGTGACAAAACGGTTGAGCTGTTTGAGAAGTTCGGCATCTTTACCAGGGTGGAGCTGGAATCCCGTGAGGAGATCATTTACGAAACCTATGCCAAGACCATTAACATTGAGGCACTGACCATGATCGACATGGCAGGCAAGCAGCTGATCCCCGCCATTGTCAGATATTCCAAAACGCTGGCAGATACCATCAATGCCATGCAGGATGCGGGTGTGGATGCTTCTACGCAAAAGGGTATTTTGCAGGATGTGACAGAGCGCCTTGTTGCCATGAAAAAAGCGCTGGATGAGCTGGTCGTGGCGGAAAATGAGGCACGCAGGATGACGGGTGCGAAGGAAAAGGCATATTTTTACAAGGATACGGTACGCGGTGTGATGGATGCGCTCAGAGCACCGGCAGATGAGCTGGAGATGATCGTGGATAAGGAGCTTTGGCCGATCCCGACATACGGCGAATTGATGTTTGAGGTTTAATTTGAGGTATAAAAAGAAAGGCGGCGGATCATTCCGTCGCCTGTTTTCTTTCTGCCAGTTTTCGGATCCGCCACAGCTTCCAGCCGTTGAGGATAAACCGGATGGTTTCGTCCAGTACCACCAAAACGAAGATCTCCACGATGCCCATATGGAATACCAGCACCATGATGGAACTCAGGGAGATGATAAAGGCAGTGCCAAAAAGCTGGGTCTTCAGCATCCAGCCGGGTTCTCCATAGCCCCTGATCCCGGAACCGAAAATGATGTTTCCGCTTTTGGGGAACAGATCGAGCCCCACGATCAGCAGATAGATGGGAGCTGCGAGCAGCACCTTTTCATCTGTGGTAAACAGACCCAGGATCGGCCCGGGGATGGCGATAAACAAAAGCAGATTCATAATACAGATCAAAAGGCTTAAGGCAGCTGAGCTCATCACCACATCCCATACGCCGCGGATATTCTTTTTCCCGGTCTCATAGCCGGAAAGGGAAAGGGTGGCGGTTCCGATGGAGCTTACCAGCACAACGGCGATCAGCTCCACGCCGAAGATGATGGAGTGGATCCCGGCAGCTTCCACGGATACCTGATTGAGCATCACAACCAGATAGAGGCTTCCGAAGTTCCATGCAAAATCCTCGGCTGCCGCAGGCGCACCGAAGCGAATGGTCTTAAGATAGGGCGAGATCTTCGACGGAAGGATATCGGAAAGGGCAGGCTTTAGAACCAGGTCCTTTGCCCGCAGCACATACACCAGAACGATCAGATCGCCCAAAAGTTCTGCGATGGTGGTTGCCAGGGCTGCACCCTTGACGCCCATAGCGGGAAAGCCGAATTTACCGAAGATCAGCACATAGTCCAGAACAACATTTACCAGGGAACGGGATACGCCGAACAAGACCATGATCCGGGTTTTCTGACTGACCTGCAAAAGACAGCTGACGGAGGCTCCGACACCTGTCAGGATAAAGATCGGTGAGAAAAACCTGGCGTAGTCGATGCTCATGGAAATGATGCTCGGATCTACGCCCATCAGACGGAAGGCCACCTGCGGGCAAAGCAGCCAGAACAAAAACAGGAGGATCCCGAAGACATTGCTGTACTTAAATACAGATGCCATGATGGTTTTCGCCTCGTCGATCTTTTTGGCCCCGTAGGCCTGGCTCACCAGGATCGTAGCCCCTGTGGTCAGGGAAAAGATCAGGTTCATGGTAGTCCACATGGGTGAGGAGGCATTGCCGACGGCACTCATGGATTCAATGGACAGCCGTCCGATAAAGATGCGGTCGATCACCATCTGCAGCTGTGAGATCAGGTTGGACAGCATGATCGGGACCGCTATGACCAGTATTCTTTTGATGTAACTTTTCATTTCGCGCATACTACTAAACTAAGGGCACTTTGGGGAGTTGTCAATACTTTTCTTGGGGATTCGCCCCTTCCTTTGCCGTCAGTTTGTAATATGATGAAAAAAAGGCTTGCATTTTTGGCTTCAATCAGATATAATTTTCTTTGTTGTGATGGGCTATCGCCAAATGGTAAGGCAACGGACTCTGACTCCGTCATTTCAAGGTTCGAATCCTTGTAGCCCAGCGATAAAGGTCTTAGCAAGATGGATTGCTAAGACCTTTCTTTTTCTGCTAATTCCAGTAATAATAGGGTTTTCCGGGACTTCTGTCCTGAATATTCCTTCTTTGAACCGTACAAGCATTATCAGAACAAATCAGTACAAAATTTGGATAAAATACGAAAATACCACCTAACTTACGGAAAGTTAGATGGTATGATAGATGATATG
>JAILHW010000216.1 GCA_024695605.1 Lachnospiraceae bacterium
ATCACAAAAGCGCCTGTTCCAGGATCTCCAGGCTTTTGAAGCGGTGCCCTATGAATCTGTCCCGATAGATCCGGCACTCCTGCCCCAACTGATGGATCACCTCATCAGGCAGGGTAAACGTAAAGAGCCTCTCTAAAGGTGCCTGCATACAGTATCGGATGGCCTTCTGCGTGGCAGGCAAAAGCTCACGCTCTGTCGTCACACCAGGAAACTCCCCCTGGATCACCAGCGTCTTCATCTCATAGAGATACTGCACCAGACGGTTCGGGATCTCGGGCTTAAGCAGCGCGCAAAGCGCCACATACAAAAGGTTCAGCATATCCCGCTCGTCATTGTTTTCCTGGCAGTAATAATCCGCCACATCGGCAAAATACATCCCGTACATGGCGCCTTCAAAGTCCGATCGAAGCTCATCAAAGTATCTGGTGACATGCACCTCGTCCAGGGTGTAGGCCGACCTTCCTTCATAGACCTTAAACTGACCCATGCAAAGAGAATTGGTGGCAGCCATGAGTCTGCTGTTCACCCGCTTGGCGCCTCTTGCAAAGGCTGTGATCTTGCCCCGCTCTGCTGTCAGGATGATGACTCTTTTATCGTTATCAGAAGAAGGGAATGCAGACAGCACGATCCCGGATACTTCTAAAAGATCACTCATTTGCATTCCCCTTTCTTTTGTTACTGCTCGATCTGCTTCGGGTCATAGCCGAAGTTTTTGATCAGATAGTCGCTCTCTCTCCAGTCCTTTTTCACCTTGACCCAGAGCTTGAGATTGACCTGCCTGCCGCAGAGCTCCTCGATCCCGTAGCGTGCACCGCTGCCGATCTTCTTGAGCATGCTGCCGCCCTTTCCGATAATGATGCCCTTATGGGAATCCCGCTCGCAGATGATGGTAGCGTCCACGTCCACGATCCTCTTTTTCCACTCCATCCGCTCGATCACTACCGCGATACCGTGGGGAATCTCCTCGGACAGACACCGAAGGGCCTGCTCCCTGATCAGCTCTGCCGTGATCTGCCGCATGGGCTGGTCGGTAACGGTGTCCTCATCGAAAAATTGCGGTCCCGGCTGCAGGTAGGAAAAAACGGTGTCCAGCAGATCATCCGCATTGTCCCCAGTCTTGGCGGATACCGGGATCACCTCGGCAAAATCCGCTTCCTTCCGATAGGCGTCGATCACCGCCAGGATCTTTTCCCTGGGAATGGTATCGATCTTGTTGATCACCAGAAAGACCGGGGTGGAAACCTCAGAAAGGCGCTCTATGATGGCCCGGTCTCCCGCGCCGATTTTGGTATCCGGCTCCACCAGAAACAATACCACATCCGCTTCCTTTAAGGTGTGGTAAGCCACCCTTACCATGTAGTCTCCCAGCTTGTTCTTGGCCTTGTGCATACCCGGGGTATCCAGAAATACGATCTGTCCCCGCTCATCGGTATAGACCGTCTGGATCCGGTTCCGTGTGGTCTGCGGCTTGTCCGAGGTAATGGCAATCTTCTGACCGATCAAATGATTCATCAGCGTGGATTTGCCCACATTCGGCCGTCCCACCAGGGTCACAAAACCGGATTTTTTCTGTTCTGTCTTCTGCTGCGTTTTTTCTTCCATCAATTCATTCGCTCTCTCATGATATTCCCGGTCAGATCCCCTCTTTTTTCCAAGGGGTTGCCTGCCGGCTACCCGTATTTACTGATCCGAAGGCTTCTTCTCGTCGATCTGTAATGCCCGGTTCAGCTCCGGTGTCTTCTCCTGCGAAGCTGGAGCCATCTGTCCGGGTGTCTGTCCTGCATTCTGTGCCCGTTTGGCCGCTGCCGCTGCTGCACGCTCTGCTGCTGCCGCTTCCTTTTTGGCCTTCTTGGCAGCTCTCTTTTCCGCTCTCTTATCCTTTCCCTTGATGAACTTCCTGACGATCAATACGATCACTGCAATGATACCGCCCCAAAGGATCAGGTAAGGCAGATCGATGACAATGGCGATCAAAAAGTCCAGAATACCTCTTCCCAGGCTCTTTAAGCTATGCATGAAGCCCTGAGTCATGCGCTCCCAGTCACTTTGCTTTTTCACCGGCTCCGGCGTATAAACCTCAACCTCAGTCACGGTGATGTTCACCGTTGCAAAATCCACCAGATTGTCATAGGTGCGGAGTCTGGACTCCAGGTTCTGGATCTCATAACGCACATCGGTGATACGGCGCTCCAGCTCAATGATTGTATCCACATCATCGGCCTGCTTCAAAATCTCCATCAGGCGGTCCATCTCCACCTCAAGAGCTTCCTTGCGGCTTTTATTGTCCACATACTCCAGGGTCACATCCTCAGCGCTTTCGCTCTTATTGGTGATGTTGGAATTTTCTCCTACCGCATTCACCAGCTCGTTCATTTTGGCCACCGGAACCCTGGCCGTATAGCTGGCATTTCGGGTCCTTCCGCCGTTATACAGGCTGCCGCTGTACACATCGGAGCTTTCCATATATCCGCCAAGCTCCTCGACTCTCTTTTCGATGAACCTGGTAAGCTTGTCAAATTCCTGCGTCTCTGCCGTCAGATTTACCCGCTTGATCAGTTTTCTGTTGGTTGCCACGCTCTCGGACTGCGAAGCTGACTCACCGCCCTCTGCAGCTGCCGGCGCTGCATCCGTCGTCTCCTCATAGTCCATCTCCTCATACGCTTCCTCCTCAGGCATGGCAAAGGATTCCGCCACCGCACTCTTGGCGTTTGCCCCACTCAGGTTGTCATATGCCGGAGCTGTAGCACTTTCCGAAGAACCGCATCCGCCCAGCAGCATCCCCAGTGCCAAAGCACTTGCCATGATCTGTCCTGCAATCTGTCTTTTTTTCATAATTCTTTCCTCCCGTCTCTACCGGTTCATGGCGCGGATCGCATCAAAGCAATCCTTCGCAGCCCTGATCTTATCCTCTTTTCCGTCTACCACCAGGACAGGACTTTGCAAAACCGCCTGCAGGTATGCGGAAAGCGCGTGGATATCCTCCACGCTGCAGCCGATGATCTCATCCCGCTCCTTCTGCTCCTTTTCAAAGGAATACTCCGCCACCACCGAGGAAAGGCTTCTTGCGCCTGCTGCCTGCGGTGTCAGGGGCATATCCAGAGTGGCAATGGCACCAATGATATACTTGGTCAGGCTCTCTTCATCAATATTGACCTGACTGATATAGGCAGGTGCGTTTTCAAACACATCGATGGTCTTTTCCAGGTTCGGATCCCGATAGGAAACAAAGTAGCTGTAGCCGGGACGCATGAACGCCGACATACATCCGTAGGCACCGCCCTGTACGCGCACGTTCACCCACAGATAATCATATCCCATCATGACCTTCAGCACCTTCAGCGCGCCGGTGTAGGGAAGTCCGCCCGCGGTAAAATCACCGGCTCTGCAGACATAGCAGACATCGGAGCTGTTTACAAGTCCTTCCTTCAGGGCGCCTCTGATGCTCTCATCCTTTGCAAAGGATGCACCGATCCCTTGTGCGGGATCGCGCTCTGTGACATCTGCGGGCAGCTCCTGAAGCAGTGAAGGCACTGCCTGCTCAAAGCTCTTTCGGATATCATCCTTTCCGGTCACATCCAACAGGATCGTATCCGTGGACAGTACCTTTCGAAGGATCGTATCCAGGCGCTTTGGCAGTCCCTCTTTTTCGGTATCATACCCTGCGAGCAGATCGGTCAGGCGATCCAAAAAGTCAATGCCGGATAACTGCTCCGAGATCCAGCCTCCCTTGGAGAGCTTTGACATGGCCCTTCCCACAGCGGTATTATGACCTGCCGACTGGAAGGAGGCCTGCATGGATGCCTTGGTCTCAAGCAGGATCTCCCGGATCCTGTCCGTATCGGAAAAATCGGAATACAGCAGCATTTCCTTTGCCAGCTCAATGGCATCCTTTGTATTTTCCACAAAGCTTCTGGCCTTTACTTCAAAAAAGACGCGTATCTGTTCTCTGTCGTTTGCATTTGCAACCGAGCTGACCGGTGTTGTGATCCCGCCGGTCTTCAGATTGATCAGGTTATTGAATTTACCGTAGGAATAATGCTCGGTATTGACCAGACCGATGATGGTCTTGAGCAGCCCGAGGTCAAACAGATCCTCGTCCGAAAGGTGCGTGACATCAAACAGGATCCGGTAGTAGGTAACGCCGTTGGTAAAGTAATCATGCTGCCACAGATCAAAGCTCCGCCCTCCGGGCAAAGTTAGCGTATGCTTACTGTTTCTGAATTCCTTTGCCTCTTTTTTCAGATCTGCCCGTCCCAGCATCGGGATCGTGGCCAGCTCCTGCGGTGTATTCTCAGTGGCCTGATAGGCCTTCAGTGCATCGGCGTTTTTTTCGATATTCTCAAGCTGCTCAGGGCTAAGGCTCTTTTGATACTCCGATAAGCGCTTTGCAAGTGCCTGATCCATCTCCTCTGCCAGCGTTCTGGAGGGCTCCAGCGTCAGGATCACCTTGTGGGGATTGTTCAAAAACAGATCCCGGATCATCTGCTCAAAATACCCTTCCTCTACCTTTTGGCGGAGCTTTTGGAAGGTCTCATTGGCCTCGATATACATAAACGGTGCCATATCGTCATACAGCCAGGAATCAAGCGCCTGCAGACCATACATCAATCCCTTGGGATAGGAACCGAAATCGGCCTCCTTGTATTTGAATGCAAACAGATTGATGGCTGCCATCAGCGCATCGCGTTCAATGCCGTTTTCAGCCAGTTCCCTTAGGGTATCCTCAATGATGGTCACAAACCGCTCTCCGTCTTCCTTTTTGGCATTCTTGGAAATAAAGGAAAAATACGGCTGCAGGATCCCGGCCTCGGATACACTGTAATCATCCTCCCCGATCCCCGCTGCCTGCAAAGCTACCTTGACAGGCGCTCCGGGTGATGAGCAAAGTGCATAGTCAAGCACATCCAGTGCGATGTAAAACTCCGGATCCAGCATCTTTGCGGAAAGCACGTTATAGGAAAAATAATACAGATTGTCCCGCTCATCCGATTCCAGAACCGGATACTGCTTAGTTACCCTTTTCGTCTCGGAAAACAGGGGCTGCCTCTCTACCTTGGAATCCACGAACAGCGCATCATATGCACGCAGGTATTCCCGGTCGATATAGTCAAGGCGCTCCGCCATATCCATATTTCCGTACAGGTAGATATAGCTGTTGGAGGGATGATAGTAGCGTCTGTGGAAGTCCAGGAACTGCTCATAGGTAAGATCCGGGATATTCTCCGGCTTTCCGCCGGAATCCACACCATAGGCGGTCGCGGGAAACAGCTCGTTCATAATCTCGCGCTCTAACACATCATCTGCGGAGGAATAGGCGCCCTTCATCTCGTTATAAACGACGCCGTTATAGATCAGGTTTCCGTCCTCATCCAGTTCATAGTGCCAGCCTTCCTGCTCAAAGATCTTTTTCTCCTTGTAGATGTTCGGATGAAAAACGGCATCCAGATAAACATCCATCAGATTGGCAAAATCCTTATCGTTACAGCTTGCGATGGGATAAATGGTCTTATCCGGATAGGTCATCGCATTTAAAAAGGTGTTCAGCGATCCCTTGGCAAGCTCGACAAAGGGGTCCTTGACCGGATACTTTTCAGAGCCGCAAAGGACGCTGTGCTCATTGATATGGGCCACACCCGTACTGTCCTCGGGGGGTGTCCGAAAGCCGATGTAAAACACCTTGTTTTCATCATCATTGGAAAGCAGGCATACCCTTGCGCCTGTCTTTTTATGCCGAAGGATCGCTCCCTCGGAATTCAGATCCGAAACCGGGCGCTGCTCCAATACCTCATATGCTGTCAGTTTTTCAAGATTCATATTGTTCTCCTATGCTAACTTTTTTCTATTGTTTCCCGGATCAGATCCGAAGGAACATCAGGTTGCGCTTCTTAAACCGCAGCTCGGAAAGCTCCGAAGGGTCAGTGTTCTGCCGAAGCGCATCATCCGCAAACCATTCCTCCGCCTTCAGGATCTGCTGCTTTTCCCTGCCCTTTTCGGGTGCGGGAAGCAGCGTGATCTCGGCCTTTAGCTGCTCATAGATCATGACCGATCTGCTCTTTTTATCCGCCGAAACCAGATGCCCGGCCAGCGTTTCATCAAAATCAATCTCCCCATCCATATACCGAAAGATGGCGCTTCTGAACCGGGAGGGCGTATCCTCCTGCTCCGCCAGCTCGTTGTAGGTCATCCGAAGGCCGATATAATACCAGGAAAAATCCTGGAGGATGTACTTAAAATCCATGGATTGTGCTTGCTCTGATCCCATTTTATTCTTCCTCTTCTATCTCCAGCGACAGATCCGATCTTCCGTTTCCCAAAAGTCTGATCACATCCCGGACCTGCTCTTCCGAGAGCTCCGTATTCTGCACAAGCTCGCTGATGCTGACCTTATGCCCCAGTTCCCGGGACAGCTCGTTTGCAGCATCCGCCACCTCATTGATCCGATCCGCCATGGACTGATCCTCCTGCTTGACGGAAATCTCTTCACGGACCATCAGCTCCAGGGCCTCGATCATACGGCTTCCAAGAAAGCCCTCCACCAGCGTTTCGTTGGCAGCAGGATCCGCCCCCAGCTCCACATAGCTTTCCAGCTGTGGGATGGCCTCCGCCAGTGCCAGGTTGGCCTCTCCGATCAGATCCTCCAGAAAGATGCCCTGCCCTGCAAAGGTACGGGCCAGGTCTGATGCCTTGGGCAGATAGGCCTGTAAAAGCTCTCCCTGCGCAGCCACATCACCGTCCACGGCTGCTGCGATCCATTCCTGCAGCTGCTCTGCGGAAGCCCCGGGCAGCGCCTCGAGCTGGCTCTGGTACTCCTCGATATACGCCTTATCCTCCGGTGTGTAGGAAAACTCCTGCTCTACAGCTCTGGCGGCCTGCTCCTGATCAGCCTTCTCATCTCCTGTATAAACGATCACATGCTTGGATGTAAAATAGGCCCGCAAAATCTCTCTGTGGGTTTCATCCTCTGCGATCTCTCCGAAGGCTTCGATCAGCTGTTCCATCGTAAGCTCATTGTGGTTTCGTCTTGCTACGCCGAGGAGCTCCTCGCGTTTTTGTTCAAATTGTTGTTGGTCCATTGAAATCTCCAGTTAGGTATCTATACTACGCGCAATGACACCGGATTGCTCCGTGCTTCGCACTCTCGCAATCCTGCGAAGCATTCGGAAATCGCACGGCTCTCTTCGCTCGCCCTGCTTTTATCCTCATGCTTCGGCGGGTCACTAATTCTTACACGTCTCTGCAAGCAAGCTTGCGATCCGTATAAGAATTGTTCCCCTGTCATTGCACGTGTTTATGCGTATACAGATGATCTATACAATACTCATAGTTTCCGTTACATTTACTGCAGAAGCGGAACTCCAGATCCGGGAACTGTTTCTCTGTTCTGCCGCAGATCGCACATTTGTGCTTGGACAGGGTCTGGGTCTTTGGTTGCATCTGCTGCTGGAACTTCTTTTGTCTGCGGATCTGATTGGGCGTCCTGAAGGACGATCTGGTCGTAATGAAAAACAGTACAAAGGCCAGCAGTGAAAACAGCATCGCCACGCACCGCCCTGCATGCAGCAGGCCCACGATCGGACTTTCCGACCGGAAGATCGCAATGAAATCCGTCAGAAATTCAAAGGCCAGCATGATCAGATACACGATACCGAGCACCTTGATCTTAATGGGAATAATGAACATAAACAGCACACGGATCTCCGGGAAGGTCGCCGCAAATGCCAGAATGATGGACATACATACATAGTAGGTGGAAAAGCCCTGCGCCACATAGGCCCAGACCTCAGCTGCCATCCCGCTCTCCGCCAAAGAAAGCTGCGCAGCAACCGGCGGCAGACAGCAAATCGCGTAAAACAAAACTGCCCCGATGATGGTAAGCAGCATGCCTCCCAGCAGATAGACATTATACCGGAAGGTCCCCCAGGTCCGCTCCAGCGTAGCGCCGATGGAAAAATAAAAATACAGCATGATCAGCGTAAAAATGGAAAGATCCGAAGGCGGGACCACGATCCAGGTCAGCAGTCTCCATACCTGTCCGTGAAAGATCTGATAAGGATCCAGGTACAGATAGTTTAAAAAATCCGCATTCACGATCCGGATCAGATATCCGAATGCATAACAGATGATCAGGTATAAGGTCAGGTTGGGAATGGCATACTTCCCGTATTTTCTCTCCAGTTTACTAAGCCAGTTCATAAGGTGCTCCTTCTTTCAGACATATATTTGACAGTATAACACTTTCCCTATGGTTTTGACAAATCGAAAAAGGGGGGAAAAGGATTTGCATTTAGTTTCCTAATATATTATAATGATTTCCTGTGCGGC
>JAILHW010000005.1 GCA_024695605.1 Lachnospiraceae bacterium
TTCAAGGCAAGCCGTTGCAAAATGGGAATCAGGACAGATTTATCCGGATATTTCCAATCTTATTCAAATCAGTAATCTTATGAGTGTCAGTGTTGATTATCTGGTTAAAGATCAGGATTGTGCAGTGTGTATTAAGCCGCAATCGGATACTGATCTTGATGAACTGATAGCATTCAGATTGGAAGCAAATGTCAATACATATGCTGCATTAAAAAATGAGGTCGATGCTACCCGGCCTGCATCTCACGATTTTAGATATGAGAATGGTAAATATATTTATCACGACACATATGTCGGCGGAGAGGAGTTTGCCGGAGAAGAAGCGGTATGGAGGAATGAACAGGCCATTTATGCGATGAATTATATGGGACGGGTATTGGCAGACGGCTTTAGTGGTAACTTCCTAAAAGAAGCACTGAGAGCTGCGGATGTAAAGATGCCGTACAGGGGACCTGAAATATATCAATCAGGAGAGTACACGTACAGATGTAAAGTAACAGGTGATTTCACTTGGTTTCAGGGATATGAAGAGATATATCAGGGCAATCTAAAGGTGTATGAATGCGTATTCCATGGTGGATTACTGAAATAGCATGATCGATTATATAGGATAATACATAAAAAGTTAGAATAATTATTACTGACGAAGGGAGAACAGCATGAATGCGTTGGTTATTAATTGCAGCCCTGTTCGTACGGGAGCAACTGCTGAAATAGTTAAGTTAGTGTCAGAACAGTTATCAAATCGATACAAAGTTACAAGTATTTGCATAGACGATTATAGCTATGCATTTTGTAGAGGTTGTCGTTCGTGTCATAATACAGCGAAATGCGTTATGAACGATGCAAATGTCATTGGAAATATTATGAGTAAGTACGATGAGGCAGATATTATTGTTTCAGTTTCTCCGTCATACTGGGCTGATATTCCCGGTCAGTTTAAGGCCTTCATCGATAGATGTACGCCATGGTGTAATACCCATGAGCCCCATGCAACTATTAAGCCTGGAAAGAAAGGATTTACTATTGCTTTGAGAACTGGGCCTAACATGCTGGAATGTGATAGAATAATCGGTAGCATAGAGCATTTTTACGGTCATTTGGAGATAGAGAGTGTGGGACATCTTGGGCTAACGTCTATCGAATATAAAGAGGATGTAGAATCAAGAAAACAAGAAATCATAGAATTCTGTAAAAACATTTAATAAAGGCGCTTTGCTGGATGATGCTATAAGATGCTGGAAGTATAAGAAGAACCTCAAAGGTCAAAACAAATATGAGAGATCTGATCTTAAAGAGTATATGAACTTCGCATCTGAAAGCTCTGAGAGGCAGATATTCAAGCGCTTTCCGGGGGTGAGCTGTGCATACAGGGATGCAGCCGGGAGAGAATTTCTGAAATATGACGGAGCTGCCGATAAGGAAAAAAGTATTCCGGTGGATGGCGGTACGGTTTTTCCGGCCTGTTCGATATCAAAGTTTGTAACAGCTTTATTCGTATGTGGAGCAGGATCATACCGATGAAACCTAGGACGATCCGTTCTATATTTTGCATTTGATGAGGATGATAATATCGTTGGAATCATCGATCTACGTCATGAGCTAAATGATTTTCTTAAAGACTTTGGGAACAGCGGTTACAGTGTTAGCCCATCGCAGCGGCGCTAAGGATATGCTGCGGATGTGACAAAAGCGGTGATCGGACAGGACTTCAGGGAAATCAAAATGTGATACAGAGGTGAGTACCATGATAAAACCGAAACGATTAAAAAGAGGAGATCGGATTGCGATCGTGAGCCTGTCATGGGGCGGGCTTGGGGATGCCGGGCTGATCCATAAATACGATATTGCGAAAGAACGTCTGGAACGGGACTTTGGATTACAGGTTGTTGCGATGCCGCACGCGCTTATGGGGAGCGAGTTTGTTTATGCGCACCCACAGCTTCGGGCAAAAGACTTAATGGATGCATTTTCGGATCCGTCCATTCAGGGGATTTTTTGTGCCATAGGAGGCGATGATTCCGTCAGATTATTGCCATATGTGGATTATGAGATCATAAGAAGCAACCCCAAGATTTTTATGGGATATTCGGATACGACAGTTACACATTTTATGATGCACAAAGCCGGCGTGGTTTCTTTTTATGGTCCGTCTGTTATGGCTGAATTCGGCGAATATGTGCGGATGTTTGACTATACGGAAAATGCAGTAAAACGTTTATTGTTCGAAGAAACAAACGGATATGCGATTGCATCCTGCAAGTACTGGTCAGACGATCATGTGCCCTGGGCAGAAGAAAACAGGGATCAGAAAAGGAAAACACGTCCCGAGGAGCATCATTATGAAGTACTCTCGGGAAGCGGAAGGATCGCCGGCGAGTTGTTAGGCGGATGCCTGGACGTTTTTCCGATGATCGTCGGTACGGATATATGGCCAAAGCCTGATGCATGGAAGGGCAAGATCCTTCTTGTTGAAACAAGTGAAGATAAGCCGGGCCCCGATCTGATCACCTATTATCTGAGAAACCTTGGCGCGCAGGGAATCCTGAACCGTATCAGGGGAATTGTTGTCGGAAAGCCCCAGGATGAACAGTTCTATGAGGAGTATAAAGAGGTCTATCGGACTGTGCTTAGTGAGTTTGGCTGCCAGGGCCTGCCGGTCATTTACAATGTAAACATAGGTCACGCCGTTCCTACCGGAATCCTGCCGTTAGGGATACAATATGAGATTGATCTGGATCAAAAAACGATCCGCTTATTGGAATCGGCGACAGAGTAGTAGAGGATTAGGACCGGCGGAATGCAAAGGAGAAACACAGAGATGGAAAATCTATCGTTGATCGAACTGGATGAATCGTATCTGCCGCAGATGGCAGAACTTTACAAAGAGGCATTTGGCGGGGAGCCGTGGAATGACGACTGGAGCGATACGAACCAGCTGAACGAATATATGAAGGATATATCAAAGGCACATCATGCACTAAACTATGGCCTCATGATCGATGGCAAGCTGGCAGGGCTGTCTGTCGGAAAGATCAACCATTGGTGGGAAGGAACAAATTATAACATCGAAGAGTTGTGTGTATCTCCTTCTTATCAGGGGCAGGGGATTGGTTCGGAATTCCTTGCGCTGATCGAGCAATCCGTTCGTGAGAAGGGGCTGGCCGGCATTTTTCTGCAAACAGACAGTGATAAACCGTCCTACCATTTTTATCATAAAAACGGTTTTCGGGATCTGGATGAGCATATAAGCTTATATAAAAGTGTAAAAAAGAAAGATGAAAACTTTAAACAAAGCACTGCCGGAAGCTCGGATGAAGTTATCTATGATATTGCTGATCTGCATGATATACCGGAACTGGTACGTCTCAGAATTCTGTATATGATCGATGATTTTGGCGCAGTCACCGGGGAAGAAAGAGAAGGAATGGAAAAGCAGCTTCCGGGGTATTTTGAGAGAGAACTCGGAAAAAAACTGATTGCATTTGTTGCAAGAGCAGAGGGCAGACTTGTCGCAGCAGCGTATCTTCTGATAATCGAAAAACCCGCTAATCCGTTTTTCCTGAACGGACTGGATTCGGAGGTTTTGAGTGTATATACGGAAGAAGGGTACCGCGGAAAAGGAATATGTACGAACCTTATGAAGCACATGATCGATTATGCAGCTGCGCATAAGATCAGCCGGATTGATCTCATGGCTACGGAAGAGGGGTATCCGATCTACAAAAAACTGGGATTTGCAGATAAAGTGCAGAATTATAAGGATATGAGGCTGGTACTGAGCACATCTGAATCGAATGAAACTTCGAAATGACGATATAGAAGGGTAAAAGAAGGGTAAAAGAAGGGTATAAAGATGCTATATGAAGTAACGGATACGGCAAAAGTGGAAGATCTTTTTGAAGGATGGCAGGAAACGCTGATCTATTCCTGCCTGCAAAGCGTCATGGGAAGCATCTTTGTGACGGATCCGGAGGATCCGAAGTCTGCTATGGCGTATGTCGGGTGCTTTGCGTTTTATGCGGGAAAGCCGGATAGGGAGCTGGTCAAAAACAAGCCGGATGGGTTTGTGATCATGGTACCGCAGGATCAGGCATGGGAGGTCTGCATCGAAGAGTGCTTCCCTATGGCAAAGAAGGTAGAAAGGTATGCCATCAAAAAGGATACGCAGTTTGATACAGATCTGCTGCAAAACATTGTGACCGGACTGCCCGATGGATACAGACTGAAAGCGATCGATGAAAAGATTTATGACATGTGTTTGGAGGATCCGGTAATGAGGGATTTTGTTTCGTCATTCGAAAGCAAAGACAGATTTCTTGAAATCGGCAGAGGGATGGTGATCCTGAAAAACGATAAGATCGTAGCCGGAGCATCCTCCTACACCAGATACAGGGAAGGGATTGAGATAGAGGTAGATACGGTGGAATCGGAGCGCAGAAAAGGGCTTGCGACGATCGTATGTGCGGCATTGATATTGCGGTGCCTTGAGGAAGGATTGTATCCGAGCTGGGATGCGCAGAATATGAATTCAGTTCATCTGGCAGAAAAACTGGGGTATGAATTTGATCATGCATATACCGCATATGAAGTATCCGGGGAAGATCGGACACATTGATCCGGACAAACGGGTTTACAATCTGTACATGGAGGTGAGAAGAATATGAACCAATATGTTACAGGCACAGTGACCAAACAGCTGCGGGAAAAGAACAAGATGACTCCGCTTCAGCTGGCAGAAAAGCTGGGAATGAGTGATAAAAGATCAGAAAATGAATATCAAAAAAGCCTTGACTTGCATATTGATCTGTGATAAAAGTGATGTAGTTTTAGAAATCTTGAGGAAAGTGAGGTAATCATAATGCGTGTTTGGAAAAATGAGATTGTAATGATGAATAGTATGATGACCTCGGTTTCTGCCTTTTGATCCTAATAGGGATATATATGTTTGGGTTTTAACCGTGGCTTGGCTGTCACGGTTTTCTTTTGCCCTTTTTCGGGCGGTTTTCGATATAAAAGGTCTCCATACTATCAGGTAGTTTGTAAATTGATCATGTAAAAAAGGAGACAGAAAATTGAATACGAATATAGATCAGATCATTATCAGAAAAGAAACAAAAGAAGACTTTTATGCAACGGAACTGATGACCATGCGGGCGTTTTGGAACCTGCACGGTCCGGGATGCAATGAGCATCTTATGGTCCATAAGTTGCGAAGCGCGGAGGAATACTTACCGAAGCTGAGCCGTGTGGCAGAGCTTGACGGAAAGATCGTGGGAGCGATTTTTTATTCCCGGGCAAAGGTAATAGACGGCGATAAAGAACATGTGGTCTTAACCTTCGGCCCTCTTGCAGTGGAGCCCACCTGCTTTGGCAGGGGGATCGGGGCGCGTCTTTTAAAGGAAACGCTGCCGCTTGCAAAGGAAGCCGGATATAAAGGGATCGTGATCTGCGGCGAACCGGAGTATTATCCGAAACACGGGTTTGTGACCTGCGATCACTTTGATATCCATCATCCCGCATTTGGAAATGCCGATGCCTTTATGGCGTTTCCCTTGTCGGAAGGCTTTGAAGATATCCACGGATATTTTTATGAAGCACCGGTCTTTGAGACGTGCGAGGATGACGCGGAGATCGAAGAATTTACGAAGGGCTTTCCGTATTACAAGCCGTTAAAGCTCTCCTGTCAGTGGCTTCATGTCGAAAAACTGGGAAGGATTTCCGAGGTTAGCAAAAACAGCTATAAGATCCTGTTCTGGGAGCAGGAATTACCGGCGAAGCTGAAAGGGAGTTTTTATGAAGAGGATGCCGAAAGGCTCCCGGTTGTTGGCGATTACGTGACATTTTTGTATAATGGGCAGGGAGATAGCGTGATCCTTTCGGTCTGTGAGAGAACGAGCTTTTTACAAAGACCGGATCAGGCCAAGACCGGCGTCATGCAGTATATGGCAGCCAATGTGGACTATCTTTTTATCGTCACCTCTCTGAACGATGACTATAACTTTAACCGGATAACGAGGTATGTGAGCATTGCAACCGCGGGAGGTGCGACTCCCATTGTGATCCTTACAAAATCAGACCTTTGCGCCAATCCGGGACGGTATATCAGGGAAGTGGAGCAGCTTTCAGACAGCGTGCGCGTACATGCGATCAGCGCGCTATATGATATCGGCCTTGATGAGCTTGAGGGGTATTTGCAGCCCGGAAATACGATCTGTCTGATGGGGTCCTCGGGAGCCGGAAAATCCACGCTGATCAACTCCATCACCGGGGAAGAGGTCATGAAGACCTCCGGCATCAGAGAAGATGATGACAAGGGAAGACACACAACCACTTACCGGAAGCTGATCCTGCTCTCAAGCGGTGTCACGATCATAGATACGCCGGGTATGCGTGAGGTCGGAATGGCCAATGTGCAGGATGGGATCGATGAAACCTTCTCGGATATCGTAGAACTGGAGACAAGATGCAGGTTCAGTAATTGCAGGCACGATACGGAGCCGGGCTGTGCGATCAAGGCAGCCATCGAAAGTGGCGAATTATCTGCAAAGCGGTATGAGCTGTATCAGAATCTGGGCAGGGAAAACACTAAGAACTACGCGCTGAAAAAAGAAATCTCCAAATGGGCAAAAGCCTATAAGAAAAACAACAAGAAAGCGATGTGGGATTGAAGGGAGAACGGATCTATGCATTTTGTTGATGCAAAGGGAATTCTGACCCACAAGGACGGATGCTTTGGGATGAACATATATCGTGGCTGCACGCACGGCTGTATCTACTGTGACAGCAGGAGCAGGTGCTATCAGTTCACGCATCCGTTTGAGGATATTGAGGTCAAGCAGAATGCTCCTGAGCTGCTGGAAGCGGCATTGAAGTCGAAACGAAAAAAGTGCATGATCCTGACCGGCTCGATGTCAGATCCGTATATGCACTGCGAAGAAGAGCTGCAGCTGACAAGGCGGTGCCTGGAGATCATTCTGAAAAGCGGATTTGGGGTTGCGATCCAGACCAAATCGGACCGCATCCTTCGGGATATTGATCTTTTGTCGGAGATTAACAGGTCCGCAAAATGCGTGGTGCAGATGACGCTTACAACGTATGACGATGATCTGTGCCGGATCATAGAGCCGAACGTATGCAATACAAGGCGGCGGATAGAAGTGCTGGCTAAGATGCAGGAAAGGGGGATTCCTACGATTGTCTGGATGACCCCGATCCTGCCGTTTGTCAATGATACGAAGGAAAACATGATGCCGATCCTGGATGCATGTATCAGGACCGGCGTAAAAGGCATCATCGATTTCGGCATGGGCCTGACGCTTAGAGAGGGAGATCGTGAATATTATTATGCGGCGCTTGATAAGCATTTCCCCGGGCTGAAGGGGCAGTACATCAAACGATATGGGAATGCGTATGAACTGCAAAGTCCGAATGCAAGAGAATTGACAGGGCTGTTTCAGAGAACATGCAGGGAGCATGGGATACTGTCAACGCCCGAGGAGTGCTTTGCATTCATGCAGGAGCTGCCCGAGAGGTATTCGCAGATGAGCATATTTGATCTGTGAATGGACCGGGGGGACGGAGTCAGGGGGGCATTTTGAAGTCAGTTTTTCCTTGCTCCCCGGTCTTTTGGCGGTGTATAATGAATCGGGGAAAAGGTTCGTTTTTACCTGCAAAAAGACTGTTGCAAGATGGGTTTTACGGAGGGATCTATTGATGTTTGTCAATAAACTGAATCAGCTCTATAAACCGGACAGGCTGCTTTACTATGTCCCCGCGACAAAGGAGGATATCCGGGCGTTTTCGGAGGGCAGGATCCCTGACCGTTTGAACGTCTATTCCGGAGCCTTCGGCACCTACGATGATCCCGGGGTATTTTTCATCAAGGGCTTGGACAGCCCGGTGATCGGTATCGAATACAGGCCGGGTGATGAGAAGGTCTCTTATCCGAAGGATCTGGACTGTATGCGCCTTGACGCCTCTTTTTATTATTCCGGAGAAGTGGAAAATGAGATGGAGATCGAGCGGAGCGCGATCTGCAGGCTCTTTTTGGGGTTTGCATCGGATGATGATGCCCACAGGGTGTTCAGTGATCTTTCGATCAAAGAAGAATCGGATGTGATATCCGTGTTTTACAATTCCAAAAAGCTGCGCATGCTCTATGAGTGCAGGCTGGACCGCGAAAAAGCCGGACATGTCATAGCCGATGATGTGGAATGGTTTGATAAATCCGAGCTGTATCGAATGGCGTTCTTTGATCCTATCACAGGACATTATAACTGGAACCATCTGGTGGCCTATCTGGAGATGCCGACCGATAGTGGGATCAATGATTATGCCTTTGTGCATTTCGACATCAAGGAATTCCGTGTGATCAATGAGGTATACGGACATATCGCCGCAAACGGAGTGCTTTCCGCAGTGGTCAAGGCTATGAATGAGGCTGATTTTGTATATGCAAGTGCAAGATGTCATAACGACAATTTTGCCATGATCATCAAGGATATGCCAATGGAGGAGACAATCGAGGTTTTGACCCGGTTCTTTGAGTCCCTCTCTCATCTGAAGGAGGATCCGGGCTATCGGATCTATTACAGATGCGGCGTCGTGCCGATACAAAGATCGATCCTTTCGGGCAACCGGGTGGCCGATGCGGGGAAAATGGCCCAGGCGCTTGGCGTGGATATGAACAAGACCGAGATCATCATCTACACGGATCAGATGCATGATGATATTACCTGGGGTAACTTCATCAAGGCCTATATGGATACGGCGATCGCCAGGGATGAGTTTTTGGTCTATCTGCAGCCCAAGTTTGATATCCGGAAAAAAGCGATAAAGGGCGCCGAAGCCTTGATCCGCTGGAATTACAAAGGCAAGGAGTTTCTCTCGCCGGGCCGGTTTGTTCCCTTTTTTGAAAGAGACGGATCGATCGGCAAGATCGACGATATCGTTTTGGAAAAGGTATGCGCCGCGCTGGAAAGGTGGAAGAAGGAAGGAAAGGCGCTCTATCCCATCTCCGTGAATCTGTCGCGCAGAAGGCTGTATGATGCAACACTGATCGATCACCTGACACAGATCGTGGACAGTCACGGCGTCAGTCATGAGCTGATCGATTTTGAACTGACGGAAAGTGCCTCCTATGACAATACAGAGCATATGATCCGGGTTTTGGAGGAGATTCGCCGCAGAGGATTTCGGATCTCAATGGATGATTTCGGAACGGGATATTCCTCCCTTTCACTACTGACGGAGATGCCGATCGATACGCTGAAGATCGACAAGAGCTTCGTGGATAAGATCGGTACGGACAATGAGCGCGGGGAAGACATAACGGTGATCCGCCTCATTATAACCCTTGCCAGGGAACTGGGCTTTGTGTGTCTGGCTGAGGGGGCAGAGAATAAGGAGCAGATCGATCGTCTTTGCAGCCTCGGATGTGATATCGTGCAGGGATATTATTACAGCAGGCCCATACCCATAGAGGAATATGATGAAAAGTACCTGAAACGGAGATGACAGAATGAAGATCTATGTTGATTATGATGACTGTCTGTGCGAAACGGCCAGATCCTTTTCAGAGCTTGCAGTGGAGCTGTTTGACAAGCACGTTCCCTATGAAAAGATCCGGTATTTTGAATTGGATAAATCCTTTGATCTGAACGATGAGCAGTATGAGCAGTTTATGATCAGCGGACACCGGCCGGAGGTGCTTTTGTCCTATGAGGAAACGCCCGGAGCATCAAAGGTCATCAATGAATGGATCGCACAGGGGCACGAGGTGTCGATCATTACCGGGCGCCCCTTCAGCTCGTATGAACCCTCGAGGCTTTGGCTGGATAGGCACGGCCTGCAAGCGGTCAGGCTGTACTGTCTGAACAAATACGGAAGGGACAGTTTTATCAAAGGCAGTGATTTCAGCCTTGAGCTGGATGCGTATTACCGGATGCAATTTGATTTTGCGGTGGAGGATTCACCGAAGGCCTTTGGCTTTTTTGACCATCTTCCGGATCTGAAGGTCCTGGTGTTTGACAGACCGTGGAACAGGGAATGTGCATTTCCAAACGAAAACTACAAAAGATGCCCTGACTGGCAGAGCATCAGAAGCATTGTCGCCAGGGCTTCCGGGGCAGAATAAAAACAGGTAAAGAGGAACGCTATGAAAGAGACAAACGAAGTGACAACCAAAAACAAAGAGGAAAACGCAGGAGAGCAGACAAAGACAAAGCGCGTTAAGATCGCGGGAGCGGTTCTGATCCTGTTCTTTGTGATCTCCGGCTACATGATCGGTGCAAAAGGGCTGCAGGTAGAAGAGAGCTTCTGGGCACTGTTTCCGCCCATCATTGCCATTGCACTTGCCCTGATCACAAAGGAGGTTTACAGCTCCCTGTTTGTGGGAATTTTGACCGGAGCGCTGTTCTGGGCAAGGTTTGATCCCGTACAGACCATGAATCATGTCTTTAAGGACGGCTTTATCACGGTGATCGCAGATTCCTGGAATGTGGGGATCCTGCTCTTTCTGGTCATCCTGGGCATGATGGTACAGCTGATGAATAAAACCGGCGGTTCCAAGGCCTTCGGACAGTGGGCCGGCAGCCGGATCAAGTCATCCGTCGGGGCACAGCTTGCCACCATCGGACTGGGCGTTCTGATCTTCATCGACGATTACTTCAACTGCCTGACAGTCGGCTCTGTCATGCGTCCCGTAACGGATAAGCAAAGGATCAGCCGGGAAAAGCTGTCCTATCTGATTGACGCCACGGCAGCACCGGTGTGCATCATTGCGCCGATCTCATCCTGGGCGGCAGCGGTAGCCGGCTTTGTGGAGGGAGAGAACGGAATGCATATCTTCCTGCAGGCAATCCCCTACAATTTCTATGCACTGCTTACCATTGCCATGATGATCCTTTTGGTAACCATGAAGGTATCCTTTGGTCCTATGACAGGGTATGAGAAAAAAGCGCTCGGGGATGCGTACTGGAAGGAGTTTGAGGACGAAGCCGGAACCGGCAATGAAAAACCGAAGGGCAGGGTATCGGATATGATCGTTCCCATTGTCCTTCTGATTTCCTGCTGCACCATAGGCATGATCTACACCGGCGGCTTTTTCGAAGGGGAAACCTTTATCAACGCGTTTGCCAATTCGGATGCCTCCGTAGGACTTGTGCTGGGGTCGGCTGCGGCACTGATCATAACGCTGCTGTTTTATCTGCTGCGGGGGATCATCAGCTTTGAAGATTGTATGACATGCCTTCCTGAGGGCTTCAAGCAGATGGTTCCGGCCATTTTGATCCTGACCTTTGCATGGTCGCTGAAGGCCATGACGGATAACCTTGGAGCAGCCCAATATGTCTATAATGTGGTAAACGGCTCGGCAAAGGAGCTTCAGGGCTTTTTGCCCTGCATCATCTTTTTGATCGCGATAGGGCTTGCCTTTTCCACCGGTACCAGCTGGGGAACCTTCGGCATTCTGATCCCGATCGTTGTGGACTGCTTCCAGAACGTGGACCATACCATGATGATCATTGCAATTTCCGCCTGTATGGCAGGCGCCGTTTGCGGAGACCACTGCTCCCCGATCTCGGATACCACCATCATGTCATCCGCCGGGGCACAGTGCGTCCATATCAACCATGTGGCGACACAGCTGCCGTATGCACTGACCGCTGCAGCCATCTCCTTTGTCTGCTATCTGATCGCGGGCTTTGTGCATAATCCCTGGGTGCCTCTGGCAGCGGGACTGGTATTTACCTTTGTCCTGCTCTATATCCTGAAGCGCAACAGCGCAAATATGCAGGCAGCTGACTGAAGGAACGCTGTTTTCTGCCCAAATAGATTGTATATCTTGGAAAATTAGTATATCATTGAATACGGTGAAAAGGAGAGAGACATGCGTAATCGGAGGGGTCAATGGGTCACTCATTGAAAAAAGGAATATCACATCGCCTGGTCCATCTGTGGCTCGTGATCATCATCGTGGTTTTTTCAGGAACCGTGGTATATGCGACGATGTGGCTGACAGATACCTTTCTGGACGTGACCAGTGCATCCAGACAGAATACACAGCTGCAGCATGCCGCCCATGAGCTGATGAATGCTTCGGACTATCTGACCGAGCAGGTACAGAGGTTTACGGTTGACGGAGATCCCGGGTTTATGGATCGGTATTTTAAGGAGGCGTTTGAATCCAAAAGGCGGGAGGAAGCGATCGAGACCATGGCTTCAGATGCGAGGATGGAGGCTGCTCGAAAGAGGCTCCAGGAAGCAATGGACCATTCGATCGAGCTGATGGATCTGGAATACTATGCCATGAGGCTTGTGGTGGAAGCAAAGGGATATACAGAGTATCCGCAGATCCTGGATGAAATAACGCTGACAAATGAGGATGCGGCAGCCTCTGCAGCACAAAAGATGAGCCTTGCAACAGAGCTGGTGCATGGGGATGCCTATTATGAAAAAAAGGATGCCATCAGGGAAGGTATGCAGGCCAGCATCGATGAAGTGGAAAAGCTGACGGCATCGATCGAGCAGACAGAGATGAATACCTTAAAAAAGCAGATCGGGGTTGTACGGGTGGCGATCGTGATCCAGGCAATGCTGATCTTCTTTTTGATCTGGCTGTCCACAAGACTTGCCATCAATCCGATCATGGGAGCGGTGGACGAGATCAAAGCGGATCATCCCATCGCAGAGGTGGGCTCCAATGAGTTTCGCTATTTGGCAAGGGCATACAATAAGATGTATGAAAAAAACAAATCCAGCATAGAGTCTCTGAGCTTTAAGGCCTCCCATGATGAACTGACCGGGGCCTATAACAGGGTCGGATATGATTTTTTGCTTTCCGCTCTTTCTCTTGAGACGACCTATATGATGCTGTTTGATCTGGATGATTTCAAGATCATCAACGATACCTATGGCCATGAGATGGGAGATCGGGTGCTGGTGAAGCTGGTTACGGTCCTTAAGAGTGTATTTCGGGATGATGACAGCATCTGCCGGATCGGAGGAGATGAATTTATCGTATTTTTGTCTCATTCGGGAGGCTTGCAGCCTGAGCTGATCGAGAAAAAGGTCGAGCTGATCAACAGGGCCCTTCGGGATACAAAGGATGGAGTGCCCGCTGTTTCCGTCAGCGTCGGGATTGTAAACGGCAGAACTGCCTCGGATACAAAGGAGCTGTTCGAAATGACGGACGAAGCGATGTACCAGTCGAAGAAAAAGGGGAAAGGAGTGCATACCGTCTATCTGAAGGATGTATAAAGATATGCGCAGCGTTGTTGTGATATTTCAATGGATCATCGTATTTGTGATCCTGTCGGAATTTTGGATCGTATTTCAGAATATGCGAAACCGCGTTCATTCCTTAGTCTGTATGAACTGTGTTTCCATGCTCCTTGCAGGGCTCGGCTATCTGATGTCTCTCTACTGCAAGATAGAGGAAGCCTGCTTTATGACAACGCTGATCGGCTGGTTCGGGAAGATCCTGGCGCTGATCACGCTGCTTAGGCTTTGTGTTACCCTTTGCCGCTATACGATCCCCAAGTGGCTGCAGTTTTTGGAGCTTACGGTTTCGGCATTGACCGGTGTGGCTGCTATCTCAACCCGGAAAACAGGGCTGTTCTATACCTATTTCAGACTGGAGCAGGAGGGAGAGTGGATCTTCCCGGATTTCGGGAAAGGCCCTTGGTACTATGTATGGGATGTACTGGTCCTGCTTGTGCTCCTGTCCTGTCTTGCGATGCTGATACGATCCTGCAGACAGGAAAAGAGCATCCAGACGAGAAAGCAGTATCTGATGATCATTGTCGGACTGGGCGTTGAACTTTTGATCGGCCTTTTGACCATGCTGCCGGTATCCAGATATTATGATTTCAATCAGGTCGGCTATGCCATCTGTGCACTGTGCATCATTATCGCGATCTTCAAGTACGGTCTTATGAAGATTGAGATCACGGCAAAGGACTACATCATTGATGAACTCTCTTCCGGTGTGATCGTGACAGACAGTGAGGGAGAAGTGGCATACTATAACAACGCCGTTATGCAGGTTTTTCCCGAGATCGCAGAGCACGCGGAACAGGTTCTTGAGCTGGCAACCCGGGCAGCGGAAACGGGAGAGCCGATCACCCAAAACGAAAGACGCTATACCTTCGAGGAAAAGCAGCTTTCCAAAAGCGCCCGCGGTGTCAGCATGATCTATGTGATGACAGATTCCACCGGCCATTATCGGCACCTTCAGGAGCTGGAGGAGCAAAAAAGGATCGCAGACAGTGCCAACAGTGCCAAGTCGGATTTCCTGGCCAGAATGTCCCATGAGATCAGAACTCCCATCAATACCGTGCTTGGGATGGATGAGATGATCTTTCGGGAAAGCACCGAGAGAGCGGTGAAGGACTATGCCATGGATATCCAGAAGGCCGGCAATACACTTTTGTCCATCATCAATGACATCCTGGATTTCAATAAGATCGAATCCGGCAGGCTGGAGCTTGCGCCGGTGGAGTATGATGTTTCCACCCTGCTTTCGGATATGTATTCAATGGCCCTGGCCTGGGCCCTGGATAAGGATATTGAGGTAAAGGTCAGTCTGGATCCGTCGATCCCGTCCAAGCTGTTCGGAGATGATGTCAGGATCCGAAGGATTCTGACCAACCTGTTGACGAATGCGGTCAAATATACCAATCAGGGACAGGTGGTATTCAGAGTCAGCAGGATTGCCGAGGGGAAGGATGCCGATCCTTCTTATACACGAATCCGATTTGATGTCGAGGATACCGGTGTGGGCATTAAGCCGGAGGATATCGCAAAGCTGTTTTCCGACTTTGAGCGGATCGCATACGACGAGAACAAGAACATCGAAGGAACGGGGCTGGGTCTTTCCATTACCAATAAGCTGCTTCTGATGATGGATTCCAGGCTGCAGGTGGAAAGCCGGTATGGGGTCGGATCCATCTTCTCCTTTGATCTGGAGCAAAAGATCGTGGATGATACGCCCATCGGTGACTATGAACAGGTCCTTAAGAAAAAGATCCCGCAGATGCGTCAGGCCTATGCAGCCACCTTTGTGGCACCGGATGCCCATGTCCTGCTGGTGGATGACAATAAGATGAACCGAAAGGTCTTTGTAGCGCTTCTGAAAAAAACGCAGATGAAGATCACCGAGGCCGAGGGCGGACAGGAGGCCGTGGAAAAGGCGTCCGCGCAGAAGTTTGACATCATTTTCATGGATCATATGATGCCGGGAATGGACGGCATAGAGGCGATGAAGCGGATCAAGGCCCAAAAGGACGGACCCTGTGCAAATACGCCGATCATCGTGCTGACCGCAAACGCAGTTGTGGGCTCCAAGGAAAAATATCTGGATGAGGGCTTTGACGGATTTTTATCCAAGCCCATTGCACCGGATAAGCTGGAAAATGCGGTCCGCAGCATCCTGTATGAAGGAACGATGAAGACCTCCTATTTCGAGGAGGGATGCGAAGAGCTGCCGCCCGTATTCGGTGTGGACTGGGAGATCGCTATGATGCGGATCCAGGATCGGAGCATTGTCAGATCCGTGCTGCAAAGCTTTTTCCAGACCATTACTCAGCAGGCGGATAAGCTGGAGGGCTTCTACAGCGGCCTGCCGGACAGTCTGGAGGATTACAGGATCATGGTCCATGGCATGAAAAGTGCATCGGGCTATATCGGCATCGTTCCCCTAAGCGGCATGGCGGCCCTGCTGGAGCGGGCAGCCTCGGAGGGAGATCTCAAAACCATAGAGCAGCTCCATGAGGTCTTTGTGAAGGAGTGGAGAGGCTATAAGGGCAGGATGGGAGAATACCTGGATGCGGAAACAAAAGACAGGCAGGAGAAGGAGATGATCAGCGTGGATGCGCTGAAGCTGCTGTTATCCATGCTCTCCACGGCAATGGACGAGATGGATATCGGCGGAGCGGACGAAGCGATCGAAAAGCTTTTGGCCTATCAGCTTCCGGAATCGCTGCAGGCGGATATGGAGCAGTTAAAGGATGCTGTGGCGGACTTTGATCAGATCCGCGTGGGAAAGATCCTGGCAACTATGGAACATAATATCAATGGAGAAAATCTATGAAAGACAAGATCCTGGTATTCGGAAAACTGAATGATGTGGTAAAGGATGTCAACAAAATGCTTTCGGATCATTTTCACGTACAGCTTTGTGACATCAATGCGGAATCGGCCGAGGGTATGATCAAGGTGCTCGAGCCGCAGCTGGTCATCATCTGTCTGGTGGGAATCAGTGACGTGGATGTACGGATCTTCAATGTGATGTCCGAACGTTTCAGCTTCATCCCCGTGATCACCATCGGAACGGAGCGGGAAAAGAGCAACTTCGGGAGATATTACAAGACCGGACAGTTTGAAAACCTGGTAAGACCGGTGGAAAACCGGGATATCCTGGCGGCAGTCTGTGAGAAGCTTGGTTATATTTTTACGGAGGAAGGCGGACATTTTGCGGTCAAGGAAGAGGTCGAAAAAAAGACGGTCCTGATCGTGGATGACAATCCTGTTACCCTTCGCTCCATCAGGGAGATGATCAAGGAGGATTTTGATGTGATCGCCGCTACCTCGGGGATCCAGGCGATGACAGCCATCGGCAAGAAGCGGCCGGATCTGATCCTTCTGGATTATGAGATGCCGGTCTGCGACGGCAGACAGACGCTGGAAATGATCCGTGCGGATCGGGAGCTGGCTGAGATCCCGGTGGTCTTTCTCACCGGCATCCGGGACAGGGCGCATATCGAAGCGGTGTTGAAATATAAGCCGCAGGGATATCTGATCAAGCCGTCATCGAAAAGTGAGATCATTCAGACCATCAAGAAGAATCTGCCGGAGGAAAAGCCTGTTTCATAAGCGGAGCGGAGAAAACGGAGGGACTATGTATTTACGGGAGCTGCTGCAATATGATGATATCGTGATCCAGTGTCATGACAATCCGGATGCTGATGCATTGGCATCCGGTCTTGCACTGTATCGGTATTTACAGAAACGGGGTAAAAACCCCCGTTTTTTATATCGCGGATTGAACAGGATCAGCAAGGGAAACCTTCTGATCATGAAGGAAAAGCTGGAAATTCCGATTCGATACGAACCGGATTTTGAGGGGGAGGCCGAGCTTTTGGTAACGGTGGACTGTCAGTACGGACAAAGAAACGTGTCGGCCATACAGGCCAGAAACATAGCGGTGATCGACCATCACCAGAGCATGGAGGAGCTGCCCCCGCTTTCAGAGGTGCGCAGCAACATCGGGAGCTGTTCGACAGTCATCTGGGATATGCTGCAAAAGGAGGGCTTTTCGGTAGATACGGACAGCCTGCTGTCAACAGCCCTGTATTACGGCCTTTATACGGATACGAATAAGCTTTCCGAGGTATCCCATCCGCTGGATCGGGATATGCGGGACAGCCTTACGGTGAACAAAAGCCTGATCACCGAAATGAGCAATTCCAGCATTTCTCTCGATGAGCTGAAGCTGACTGGAAAGGCCATCTTTGACTATGAGTATCACGGGAAGAACAAGTGCCTGTTGATCAGGGCGGACCGGTGCGATCCCAATGTGCTCGGGGTGATCAGTGACTTTGCCATGGAAACGGTTGGAGTGGATATCTGTCTGGCCTACTTTGTCAGTGAGCAGGAGATCAAGTTCTCGGTCAGAAGCTGTATCAGGGAGGTGCATGCCAACGAGCTGGCCGCCTTTCTGGCAGAAGGGATCGGCGGCGGAGGCGGTCATATGACAAAGGCCGGAGGAACGATCCGTCCCGAAAAGCTGCAAAAGGCCTATACGGGGCCTTTGACAGATACAGAGGACATTGTCAGCGAGGTGTTTTCGGAGCGTCTGAATGCCTATCTATCCATGTACCGGGTGCTGTATGCCAGAGATACTCTGCTGGATACTTCAGAGATGAAACTGTACGAAAAGCTGCCGCAAAAGCTTGGGTGCGTGAAGCTGACAGAGATCTTTCCGGCAGGGACCACAGTCGAGATCAGAACCCTGGAGGGAGACATCGATGTGCAGGTGCAGGAGGATATCTACCTGATGATCGGGATCGAGGGAGAGGTCTATCCCATCAAAAAGGAAAAGCTGGAAAGCAGCTATCGCATGGACGACAGTCCCTATGACCGGACCTTTGAATATACACCGAGCATCAAGGAAATCCTGACCGGAGAGAGGAAAAGTGTCCTTGGCGGGGCACATTCCGTCATCAGCAAGGGGGGCGTTAGGATCTGGGCAAAGCCTTTGACGGAGCATATCAAGCTGTTTACGGCCTGGGATGAGGAGAAGTACTATTCCGGAAAGCCCGGAGATTATATTGCACGCAGGGAGGATGATCTCCATGATATCTATATCATCAGCGGCAGCCTGTTTGACCAGCTTTACAGAGGGATAGAAGAATGATCGAACATTATAATGCATTTATCTCATACAAGCACGCACCTGAGGATAACAAGGTGGCAGAGGCGGTGCACCGGGGATTGGAGCGCTTTCATATCCCGGGAAAGATCCAAAAGAAAACCGGGATCAAACGGATCAACCGGATCTTTCGGGATAAGGATGAGCTTCCCATCACGAATGATCTGAGTGATACCATTGCCAAGGCACTGGAGGATTCCGACTATCTGATCGTCATCTGCTCCACCAATACCAAGCAGTCTGCCTGGGTCCCCAGAGAGATCGAATACTTTCTCAAAAACCATACCAAGCGGGAGATCTTTACGGTGCTTGTAAACGGGGAACCCTTTGACGTGATCCCCGAGGTGTTGCTGTATGAGGACCGCATCGTAAAGGATGAAAACGGGGGCGAGCAGACGGTCAGAATGCCGATGGAGCCGCTTTCCTGTGATTATCGGATGCCGCTTTCCAAGGCAAAAAAGACCGAGCTTCCAAGGCTTGCCAGCGGCCTCATTGGCTGTGCCTATGATGAGCTGATGAACCGCCGCAGACAGTATCGGATGAAGCAGCTGACGGCCGGCTTTTCGGCAGCGCTTGCACTGACACTGGGCTTTAGCGGCTATATGTATTACAGCCGGGACCAGATCCGGAGGACCTATCTGGAATCCTTGAAAAACCAGTCCCGGTATCTGGCCAATGAATCCGGGAATCTTTTGGAAAAAGAGCAGCGGATCACGGCGCTGCAGCTGGCGCTGGAGGCCCTTCCGAAGGATGAGGCGGATGAGCGCCCGATCACGGCAGAGGCGGTCAAGGCACTGACGGATGCAACCCTGGCTTATGAGAGCAATAACGGTACCAACATCGGCGCAGCCTGGAATTACCGGATGCCGGGCGTGGTCGCTGATTTCAGGGTCAGCGAGGACGGAAGCAGCATTGCGATCATGGATGAGGGCAGCGTGGTCGGCGTATGGAATACCGAAACGCATGAGCAGCTGCTTTATGAGGACGGATCGAAGGAGCAGCTGCAGGGAATGCGCTTTTTCGATAATGACGTTCTGATCCTGTGGACGGAGCACAGCATAGCTGCCTATAACGTGAAACAGAACAAGCAGCTTTGGGAATATGCGGATGAGAGCAGCTTTTTCTCGGACAAATACCATCTGATGATGGATGGGCAGGCGATCTATCTGCACACCTATGAGGGGGCATATCTGAAGCTGGATCCAAAGTCCGGCAAGCTTTTGGACACCATCCCGTTGTCCTTCCCCGAGGGCTATGAGGAGTTCAGCCCTGTGGAAGGCAGACTTTCGCCGGATGGAAAAATGATCGCCTTCAGAGGGCTTGGCGGCTGGAACAACTATGCCTACGGCGTTTTGGATCTGGCAACCGGACAGACAAAGCTCTCGGACTATACACAGGAGCTGGTAAAGGATCTTGCCTGGACAGACAATGAAACCTTTGTGGTGGCTAGTACGTCGGCGGATATGAAAAGCAGCATGGCCACCGGGGAAAGAGAGATCCTCTCTTCGGATCATTCCAGCATCAGGTGCATCCACGCGGCGGATCTGTCCGAGGCCTGGAGCAGTGATTTTATCTGCAACGGGGTATCACTGGAAAGCGGCTTTATGCCGCTTGGTACGTCGGAGGTGGCGTACTATTCGGGAAATGTGATCAGCGTCTATGACAAAAGCACCGGCACGGAGAAATACAAGAGCAATGTCAATGATTCCGTGATCGATGTCAGCGACCGGGACCAAGACGGGGTACCGGCCTGCGTGACCGAAAACGGCGGCTATGCATTGCCGGCGCTGAGTGTGGATCAGGACGCGGTGTACTATACAAGGTATTTCACCGACCATCTGTGCCAGGCCGTTGTCAATAATGGTGTTTACGTCAGAGCGCAGCTTAGCAATGAGGTGATCTACTACGGCGTGCATGTGTATGATGAAGAGTGGAGCAGTCTTTGCGAAGATGCAACCGTTTCAGGCTATTTTGACGATTTTAGTATGGATGAGAGCATTCTGGCAATCCTGAATAAGGATACGGAGACGGGGGCTGTGCTTCATGTCTTCGGACTCGGAGAGAAGGGCAGTCATTTTGAAAAAGCGCTTACCGAAGGAGATGCCTATGACTATTCGCTGATCGGCGTTTCCGACGGGCGCGTGTATATCGGGTTTGACAGACAGGATGCATATGATCTGATCTCCTTTGGCACGGAGCCTTCGGATGAAAAAAAGGAGAGCATCATCCGTCCTTCGTCCACTTTTGGGGAGTTTGCAATCCTAAAGGGCGGAAACCTGCTCTATGCCTGCAAGACCGAAGAGTTTGAAACGGCAGTGGCGGTTTATGATCTAAGGGAGGGTACCCAAACGCAGATCAAGATCCCGGAGGAGTACCAAGGCGCTGACGATCTGACAGCCTACTATGAAGGAGAAGAGATCTTCTGTATGCAGCAGGACGGGGACTATGTGTTTGACCTTAAAAGCGGCAGCGGCAAACAGATCGAGGCTCCGGAAACCTGGGCCGGCGGAAGCTGCTTTTCCGATCTCTGCCGGGAGGGCAGATTTGCCGTCTCGGACGGAAAACAGATCCTGATCTGTGACAGAGAGGGCAAGGTATCGGCATCCGTTCTTTGTCCGGGGGTAGCCCCTGTGGGCATGACCTTTATCGACCGGGGACTGGCCGCTTTGTATGAGGACGGAAGTCTGTATGTGTATGATACAAAGGACGGAACCTTCCTGCAGCAGATGGAGGCAACGGTGTATTACAACTACAGCAAGGGCGTTGTTTTCGATCAGGATCAGGAGAATGGACTTTTGTATATACAGATGGGGCAGCTTTTGGATGTGATCGATCTGACAAGCGGGGTACAGATCGCGCATATTGACAACTGCTTCGGACACCAAAAGGGAAGGGATATTTTTGTGACCGCTTCCAGGGAAGCAGCAGATGCGTATGAGATCGGATATTATCCACACTATTCTGTAGAGCAGCTGATCGAAAAGGCAAAAGCCATTGTGCAGGATACGGAACTGTCCGAGGGCTTAAAGAGCCGGTACGGGATCGGAAGAGACGATCAAAAGCAGTAGGAAATCATAAGAAGCAAACAGGAATTCATAAGAAACAGTAAGAAATAGTGAGAAACAAACAACAGAAGCTACGAGAGCAAAACTGGAGGAAGCGTAAATGAATCAGATCAAAGCAAACATGCCGGCATTTATTTTGTTTTTGGCAGAGGCAGCGGTGGGAGTCCTGCTGGTTGTCAATCCCATCGGATTTACCTCCGTCATCATCCGGGCTATCGGGATCGGTATGGCGGCAGGCGGCCTGATCTGGAGCGTAAAGTATTTCAGAACCCCGGTCCGGGAAGCGGCTGCCTCCGGCATGCTCTTTTGCGGCATAGTCAGCTTTCTGCTGGGAATCTTTCTGATCACAAGGACCACCTGGCTGATCACCACCCTTACGATCCTGCTGGCCATCTATGCTCTGATACTCCTGTTTCTGGGGATATTAAAGCTCCAGTGGACCGTGGATCTGATCCGTATGAAAAGAGACCGCTGGGGACTGTCCGGGATCAGTGCCGTGATCGCGGTGATCATCGGCGCGCTGATCCTGTGGAATCCTTTTAAAAGCACCGAGGTCATCTGGAAGCTCGCCGGTGCGGCGCTTTTGACGCAGGCGGTGATCGATATCGTTTCCCTCTTCCTTTGCCCGCGTATCGTAGCAAAGGAAGAAAAGGATCCGCATCAAAAAAGCGTAAAGGAAGATCGGCAGGCTGAGCAGGACGGGATCACGAACCCGTAAAGTCATACCTGCGAACGCCCAGCATCCAGAACTTATAGCTTACGTAAAAGAAGGCAATACCAATAAACGGTGACAGCCAGGACAGCAGCGGCACATGATCGGGCGTTACAAATACAAGGCTCGGATAATAGGCCACAAATGCGATCGGTATGAGAAAGGTGAAGATGAAGCGGAACACCCCGCTGAAAATGCTGGCAGGATATTTTGCAAAATCCTTAAAGCGGAACATGATCACCATCACATAGCCGGAGTTGATGATCCAAAAGCACGTGGCTGCCGCCAGGTTCATCAGCGCGATCATAAACAAAGAGGCGGTCAGAAGAAACAGTACCGCTTCCGCGATGTTCACGACGGTGACCGGGATACCGATCTTGTTCCAGGCATAGATAAAGGTTCCAAGGCCGAAGGCAAACTGACCCAGGCCTTTGACATCAAATACCTCGGAGATGAAATAAAAGAACACATTGATCGGCCTGAAGCAGTATTTGATAAAGTCTCCGGAGCGTACCATAAACCGCAGGTTCCAGTTGTTGTCAAAAAAGCATTGTACCGGCGTCAGGGCGATCAGGGAGAAGCCGTACAGAAACAGCATATGATGATAGTCCCACCCGTTGACGCTGGGGAAATTGTGGAACAGGATCATAAAGGTGATAAAGCCGGAGATATTGGTCAGTACCATACCGAAGGTCGAGATCACAAAATCCGCCCGGTAGCTCATTTTGCTCTTCAGATCCTGAATGAGTATTTTTTTATAGATCGACAGATAGAAGCGAAGACCTCTTTTCTTTTTCATTTGCACTTCCATAGCATCAACCTCCGTTTACCGTGATCCGCTTCACGGCCACATTCCAAAAGAGATTCCCAAGGATCATTAATACGATGCACCAGAACAGCTGCACACCAAGCCTTGGCAACAGACCCTGCAGGGTATCCGTTCCGTTTTTCCCAAGCAGCACCGTAAGGGGAATATCGTACACGGCGCGAAAGGGCAGATACTCCACCACCCTGCGAAAGCCCTCGGGAAAGAAGGCCAAAGGGATCGAGGCGCCGGATAACAACAGGACAATGGTTTCCTTTACAATGTTGATCCCCCAGGTGGACTCCGTATACAGGCAGATGGGAGCCACCAGCATTTCGATGTTGTAGTTTACGATCAGCGCCAGGATCAGGGAGATCATAAAATACAGAAGGTTCCATCCCATAGGGATCGCACCTTTTGTGATTATCGCCACCACGATAAAGGTGGGAAGGAAGGTCAGGAAAAAGGAGATCACATGCGATCCCGAATAGCTCCAGAAGGTGTAAAGTCTGTAGCGCATGGGCTTTAGCAGATGCATGATGATCTCGCCCGACTGGATCGCACGGCTCATATCCCAGACGATGAACATTTCCAGGAGGTTAAAGATCGCCGTGGCCAGGATCAGATAGATCATGGTGTCGTAAAAGGTCATGCCGTTTACCGCATCGACGCCGCTGGAATCATAGATCGCCTTCCAGAGAAAATAGACCAGCGCCAGATAGATCAGGTTGGCAAACAGCGTGACGGCGGTGCCCAGCCGAAACTGCAGCGATTCGATCACACCGGCTCTTGTCAGAGCCGTCAGCTTTCTGATACTTGTCATGCTGATTCACTCCCTTCATAGATTTTCCGGATCACTTCCTCCGTGGAGATCTCCTGCAGCTGGATATCCTTTACCTTGTGCTCCTTTTGCATTTCCTTGATGGCGTGCATCACATCGGTTTTCTTTTCATCGATGACCTGCTCCACCCAGGAATCGTCTCCGAGACGCATCCGCAGGGTCCGGTAGGATCCGAAATAGTTTTTCAGATGTTCAATGTCATTGTCGTAGATCTTGCGGCCCTCATCGATGATGATGATCCGCCGGCAGAGGGCATCCACATCGCCCATATCGTGCGTTGTCAGGATCACTGTGGTCTGCTTGACCTCATTAAGTCCCTTGATCAGTTCCCTTATCCTGGCCTTCATGGACACATCCAGACCGATGGTGGGCTCATCCAGAAAGACGATGCCGGGATTGTGCAAAAAGGCAGCCAGGATATCGCTCAGGGTTCTTTGTCCGAGGGACATCTGTCTGACGGGCTTATGCAGGATCGGTTCGATATCCACAAGCGAGCGGTAGAGAGAAAGCATATCCTGATAGTCCTTTTCCGGAACCAGATAGATATCCCGAAGCAGGTTGAAGGATTCGATCAAGGGCAGATTCCACCACAGCTGGCTTCTTTGTCCGAACACAACGCCGATATGCTCCGAATTGGCGGTGCGGTCCTTATAGGGAACGCGGCCGTCCACAAGGATCTCTCCGCTGCTGGGCTCCAGAACGCCGGTCATCATTTTGATCGTGGTTGATTTGCCGGCACCGTTAGGGCCCAGATAGCCGATGATCTCTCCCTTTTCAACGGTCAGGGACACATCACTGACGGCATTGACGATCTTGTAATCTCTGGAGAACAGATCCTGAATACTCCCCTTGAGACCTTCATGACGGTTCAGCACCTTGAACTGCTTGCTCACGTTTTTCATTACTACTGCTTCGTTTGCCATTACACTCACTCCTCATGTTTGGTAAAAAATACTTGTCAGTTCTTGTGATTATCAGTATATTACTTGTAAAGGGATAAAAACAGGCCGTTAATCGTATGAAATCATAACAATTTTACAATGAAATAAAATATTGTTATGAAAACAAAAGCGAGAAGGAAGATTGTTATGAAAAAAGAAGTCATGGGGCTCATCGTAAAGCGGGAAGATGGTTCGGAGGAGGTCAATTACGACAACCCGAGCTTTCCCTCCTATATTTATGAGGGGTGGATCAAGCCCAATGTTACCTGGGAAAAGGTGCCGCATTTTCATGAGGACATCGAGATTTTGACCGTAAAGACCGGGAAAATGGCATACTGCGTCAACGGAAAGACGATCTATCTAAATGCCGGGGATACCATCGTAGTCAATTCCAACCAGATCCATTACAGCATGTCGGTGGAGAATATGACCGCCACCTATGTGATCTTTGTGGTGCACCCGGGAATCCTGAATTCCTCGGTGGTGGTTGAGATGGAAGCGATCCTTCCGATCATTAACAATCCAAACCTGCCCTATTTTCGGTTTCGTCACATCAATGAAAATACAAGCGAGATCTACAACCTTGTCACATCCCTGCCGGATCTTCGAAGGGACGCATTCCAGATCACCAAGAAGCTGTTTGAGATCTGGGAGATCCTGCTGACCCAGAGCAAGTGCTACGGAATGATCGATGAGGAAAGCCAGACGGATCTGCATACCAAAGCCTTTAAGGCCATGATGTACTATATCCAGCAGCAGTATCAGAATCCCATTACGCTGGAGGATATCTGTCAAAGCGGGAATGTGAGCAAATCTCTTTGTAACAAGATCTTTCATAAATATGTGGGGGACAGCCCCGTCAACTACCTGGTGGAGCTCAGGCTTCGCAAGGTCGCGGAATACCTGAGAACCTCGGCTCTTCCCCTTTCCGAGATCGCTGCCATGACAGGCTTTAACGGCACGAGCTATATGTCGGAAATGTTTAAGAAAAGCTTTGGGATGTCACCCCGGACCTACCGGAAAACGCCGCTGCAGGATGCGGGTATGGAGAGCTGATATGAGATCTGATAGGAAAGCTGATATGAAAGAACGATCTAATAATTTAAAAATCAAAACCTGCTTCCCGAAGCGCTTCCTTCGGCTTTACACCCTGCTGTTTTTGATCGCCTCCTTCTCCCTGCTTGTGTGGTTTTTCGCAGAGGGGAAGACCTTTATCCGAAACGACGGGCTCTCCCAGCATTATAAAGTGCTGGTTTACTGGGGGCGGTATCTTAGGAGCCTGGTCAGGGAGCTGGTGCTTCACAAACGGGTCTTATTGTTTCATGACTATTCCTTCAATATCGGAATGGGAGCGGATCTTACCACGTACTTAAGCTTTTATGGGGCAGGAGAGCCCTTGAACCTGTTTGCGGCGCTGGTACCGGAAGGCGGTATGTGGATCCTGTATGAGGCTTTGGTATTCGTAAGACTCTACCTGGCAGGGCTTGCCTTTTCGGCCTATGCCTATCATATGACAAAGGCGGGCACGAACAGTCTTCTGGCAGGCTGCATGATCTATCTGTTTTGCTCCTTTCCTTTAAACGGCGGAACCAAGCACCCCATGTTTTTGATCCCCATGATCTTTTTGCCGCTTTTGCTTTTGGGAATGGAGTATCTGATGGAGGAAAGGAGAGGCCTTTTATTTACGCTGTCGGTCTGCTTTTCCGCGATCAGCAATTTCTATTTTTTCTATATGCAGGTGGTGCTCTGCGTGCTGTATATGGTGTTGGTGATCATAAGACGGATCCGTCTAAAGCAAAAACCGGTAGTGATCTTTAGACAGGTGCTTCGGATCTTTTGTCATGCGCTGTCGGGCCTTTTGATGAGCTGCGTGATCCTGCTGCCGGTGCTCCTTTTGTTTCTGGATTCTGCAAGAAGCGGATCGGGAGCGGTATTGGATCTGTCAACGGACCTGTATCATATTTTGCTGCTATTTCCGTCCTTTTTCTCTGCCGTTGGATGCGTGGAGTGGGCGCCCCTGAATTACGCGGCTCCCTTTGTCTTCGTGCTGCTTGGTCTTTTGATGAAAAAAGGACACCCCTGCTTAAAAAGTGCGGTCCTGATCCTGACCGCCCTGCTGCCGGTGCCGCTGTTTCACAGCGTGATGAACGGATTCACCTATCCGGCAGCCCGCTGGATCTGGGGGTATAACTTTGTGATCGCCTATGCGGTGGTTGTGGGCTGGAAGGATGTCTTTTCCCAGAAAAAGCGTCTGACCCTGGCAGCGCTGCTGGTGTCTGCCCTGATGCTGGCAGTCAGTATCGGGCTTTTGCCGCACAGACTTTGGACCTACGTGTGCGCAGGCGCCCTGATCCTGGCAGGCGGGGGGTGTCTGATACTGTCGGAGCGTTTTGAAGGGATACAAAAAAAATGTGAGACAGCCCTGCTTGGCCTGATGCTGGTATCCGTTTGCATCAATGCCTATCTGGTCTCACACGACCCGGTGGAACACGCCGTGGATACAAGCGCTTCCATTGCAGGGCTTGACAGGGAAACAAGAGCCACGGCGGAGGAAGCGGTGTTATCCCTTGGAGATGAAACCGGCTTTTACAGAGTGTCCGAATCGGAGTGGACACCCAACTCGGCCCTTGTGACGGGCGTAGCGGGGGTGGACAGCTATCTGAGCCTTTCGGAGAAGAATAAGCACGAGTTTTCCAGGTTCGTGGGACAGAGCATCTCGGGAACGCATATGTACCGGGATTTTGATAACAAAACCATTTTGGAGAGCCTGTGCGGCGTGCGGTACTACGGCGCAGGCAAGAACAGGGGAAAATCCTATCTGTCCGGATACGGATATGAAAGCAGAAAAGAGGATCTGGCGGCAAAGTATCAAAAGAACCTGACCGTTTATGAAAACCCCAATGCGCTGCCCTTCGGATATACCTATGATACAGTGATCGCAAAGGAAACGCTTGAAAAAGAGGATCCGGCCGTCAGAGTCAATACCATGCTAAGCTCCGCCGTCTGTGATGAGGCGCTTGGAGCATTGCCGGAAGGAAAGGTGGAAAGAGAAGAGATCCGGACCTTTTCCTGCAGGATCCTGTCGATGTCGGAAGGGGTCAGTCAGACAGACGAGGGGATCCGGTGCAGCACCGACAAGGGAGAGATCGTCCTTTCGCCCATCTGGGAGGAGCCTGTCTGCAACGTGGAAACCGGCTTGTATATAAAGGGATTTTCCTTTGAGGAAGGGACGAAGGGAACGGAGGTCTCTGTTCCTTACCGGGCAGAGTACGAGGACGGAGCGGTGGTCAAAAACGGGACGAGGCTTCGTAACAGATACCATAAGTGGTACTCCGGCGTGGATGATTTCATCGTCAATTTCCGGTATGCAGGATCGCCGCTTAAGACCGTTACCATTACCCTGCCGCAAAAGGGGCTGTATCGTTTCTCGGGGCTGTCGGTTGTGTGTCAGGGATTTGATACCTTTAAGGAGCGTATCGAGAAAAGAAAAGAGGCCGCGCTTACGGATGTGGATCTTCACCTTCCAAAAAGCCAAAAAGATCTGAAGATCACGAATCGTATCACGGGGCGTATCCGATGTGATGAGAGAAAACTGTTGTGTCTGGCACTGCCCCTGTCAAAAGGGTGGAGCGCCTATGTGGATGGGGAAAAGACTTCGCTGTATCCGGCCAATATCGTCTTTAGCGGGATGATCATAGAGCCCGGAACGCATGAGATCGAGCTGGTCTATCATACGCCCGGGCGGCTGATCGGGTTTTTGCTGACAGTGGCGGGGATCCTGCTTTATATCCTGATGCCGAAGTCGGCGGCGATCAGAGAGGAGAGCTGATCCGCATCGGGATCCTCAAGCTGAATGATCCGGGATGCCTGACGCATGATGGCATTTTCCAGAAGGTTTCGGATATCCCGGGCATTGGCAAAATTGATGGGGGCATCCTCCATGCGCTGCTCCAGATACCGTCTTATGATATCCTTATCCTGCTCTGCAATGTAGTAATCCTGCTTGGCGCACATGTAGTTTAGGATATCAAACTGCTCGGCAGCGGAATAGTCGCTGAAGTTCAAAAAGCGGTTGAAGCGGGAGCGAAGTCCCGGATTGGAGGATAAAAATTCATCCATCAGATCGGGGTAGCCGGCCACGATGACGACCAGCTCGCTGCGGTAATCCTCCATGGCCTTCAGGAGCGTCGCAACGGCTTCCTGCCCATAGTCATTCTCGCCGCATCCCACTGTCAGGGAATAGGCTTCATCGATGAACAAAACGCCGCCTCTGGCTTCCTCCACCACATCTCTGACCTGGATGGCCGTCTGGCCCACATATCCCTTTACAAGACCGGAGCGGTCACATTCCACCAGGTGTCCCTTTTCCAGAAAACCAAGGGCATGATAGATTTTCGCCACGATACGGGCGACTGTGGTTTTTCCGGTTCCCGGATTGCCTAAAAAGACCATGTGTCTGCTGGTATCCGGATTTTTAAGGCCCTTTTCCTCACGCATTTTCTGCACGCGAAGCAGATTGATGAGGCTCTTAACCTCATCCTTTACGGGCGCAAGGCCGATCAGCTCCATCAGCTCGCCGACGCACGCATCCAAGGAAGCGGCATCCTCCTCGGGCTTTGTCTCGTTTTTCTCCGGATCCCTGCGATGGGCATCTTTATCTGTGTCGGAAACTGCCGGCGCGGAAGGCGGATAGGCCGACTGCAAAGGAGCGGAAGCGATCTTGCCCGCGCTTAAGTACTCCTCCAGCTCGACAATGGGAAACAGCTTTTGCTTTCCGCTGTGATAGACGCCGAAGTGGCTCATATAATCCCGAAGCCCGTTGATATAGGAGTTGTAATACAGGGCACTCTGATCGGTGGGATCGCCTCTGTGAAGCAGCATAAACTCCTGGCCGAACAGGGCCATCACATCCAGAAGGATCTGGGCGCACTGGTGTCGGAAGGGAGAGTTGACCGTTTTGTTGGCATCGATGTTCACAGCGATCTTGATGGGAACGGGAATCTCCAACCGGTATTTGTGAGGAATGCCTTCGCGCTTTTTTAGGTTGTACATATCCTGCACCACAGATTCCACCCCCAGAACCTTGCGGATATACATCACTTCGGCGGTCTCAATGAGCCCGTCCGCATCCGCCAGATATACGGCAAAGAGCAAAAGCTCATAGCGATAACGCTCCGACAGGGGCATTCCAAGTCCCAGACTGCCCCTTCTTGTATAGTTGTCCAGAAAGTCGCAGACGGTGTCTGCCTGTTCCAGAAGCTGCTTGAAGCGAAACTCGTTCATAGTATCAGATTTCCTTCCAAATAATTTCCTACAGTATAGCACATCGCGTATGCGTTGCAAAGAAGCAGCAAAAGAAGCAGCCGAGGCGATATTGGGGGATAGGCAAGCAGGAGGTTGTGGTATATAATATCTGTGCGCAGGGCGGCCATTGGCTGATAGGAAGAGCCCTGCTCAGGAAAGGAATGAAACCCTTATGGAGCAAAAGAAACGGGAACAGATCATCGTAAGAACCAGCATCATAGGCATTCTGACCAATGTATTTCTGGTCATCTTCAAGATGGGCGTGGGCGTGCTGTCCCATTCCATCGCCGTGATCCTGGATGCAGTCAACAACTTATCGGATGCACTGTCCTCCATCATTACCATCGTGGGGACAAAGCTTTCGGGAAAGGCGCCGGATAAAAAGCACCCGCTGGGCTATGGCAGGATCGAGTATCTGACCTCCATGGTTGTGGCGGCGATCGTCCTATATGCGGGCTTTACATCGCTGGTGGAGTCGGTCAAAAAGATCATCCGGCCGGAGGTGGCAGATTACAGCAGGGTTTCCATCCTGATCATCGCAGCCTCCATTCTTGTAAAGCTGGCACTTGGAACCTACGTGAAAAAGCAGGGAGAAAAGGTGAATTCAGGAGCGCTTACGGCATCGGGCTCAGATGCTCTGTTTGATGCCATCCTTTCCGTTTCGGTATTGGCATCAGCCCTGATCTATCTGTTTTTCCACCTGTCTCTGGAAGCCTTCGTGGGCGTTGTTATTTCAGTCGTTATCATCAAAGCGGGGTTTGAAATGCTGACAGAGACCTTGGATGATATCCTCGGGAAACGCGCCGACAGGGATCTGGTGTTGAAAGTCAAGAGACTGATCGCCGAGGAAGAGGACGTCAGAGGGGCTTATGATCTGGTGATCAACAACTATGGTCCCAACAGAAATATCGCATCCGTGCACATCGAGCTGCCGGATTCCATGACAGTCGATCAGGTGGATCGTCTGACCAGACGATTGGAGGATAAGATCTACCGGGAGACCGCGATCTTTTTGACGGGGGTCGGGGTGTATTCCTACAACACCCGGGATGATGAGGCGGCCAGGATCCGAAATCAGGTCCAGAAGATCGTTCTGGCCCACGACAGCGTGCTGCAGATGCATGGGTTTTATATCGATCAGGAGGCTAAAAAGATGCGTTTTGATGCGGTGATCACCTTTAAGGTATCCGTACCGGAGGTGATCCGGGAGCTGGAAAGCGAAGTGGAAAAGGCCTATCCGGGCTACAG
>JAILHW010000021.1 GCA_024695605.1 Lachnospiraceae bacterium
GTTATGACGATTCAAAAACATCAAAAGCTCATGCGGTTCATCCTGGTAAAGGTGCTCTGCCAGGTCATAGTTCCAGGGATTGTAGAAATACTCCCTGTCATGTCCGATGATCCCAAGCCGTCTGCAGCCTTCCTGTTTGAAAAAGTCTGCCGCTTCACAGAAGGCCTCCCAGTTTCGGATATTTGTCATCAGGTACGATACGCTTGCCATGGCGCGGTTCACAAAGCTCTGCTCCGGCAAAATGCCTTCTTTTTCCAGATTTTCTCTTGTATCGATCCACGCCATAAAGGGTGACAGCGGGGATTTGTAAAGGGTTCCGACAAGGGAGCTGTACTGGGCCTTTCGATAGACAACGAGATGGTCTAAAAGCACTGTGATCTTATCCGCCATGCAAAGGGCATTCTCCACGAAATAGACATCATTTCCGTTTCGCGTCTTCTGGAATAACAGGCCCTTTCTCTTTACAAAGTCAGCCAGAAACATCTTGTTCCAAGGCACTTCTCCGGTAAAGTTCAAAATGTACTTTTCATTGGTTTCCCTGTTAAAGATCAGGCTTTCCGGCATCTTCGTTTTGTCCGCATAGCGGGATACCTGAAACTCCTTGCCAACCTCCTCTAAGTATTGGTCACCGCCGCACACGCAGATATCCGCCTGATCCTCTTCGATCTTTTCATACATCTTCTCTAAGGCATTCAACCTAAAGTAGTCATCGGAATCCCAGAATACGTAATACTTTCCGGTAGCCTTGGTCATCCCCAGATTTCTGGCGGTTCCGGCATAGAGGTTTTCCTGGGTATAGATCTGTATTCTCGGATCCTTCGCGGCATATTCCTTAAGGATCTGCAGCGAGGAATCCGTCGATCCGTCATCCACACAGATGATCTCGATCTCCCACAGCGTCTGTCCAACGATGCTGTCCATGCACTGATGCAAATGCTTTTGGGCATTATACACAGGGACGATGACGGAAACCTTTATATTCTGTTGTACTTCGTTCTGCGTCTGCTGCAGATCTGTAGTTACATCTGACATATTCTGTTTCTCAGTCTTTTTCTCAGTCTTTTTCTCAGTCTTTATGCTTCCCATTCTGATGCTTCCTGATCGTTTGTATCCCGATCCGGGCTTCACAGTCTTTTACAGGTGCTAGCTTACAACCATCACACCGCAGATCTTATCGTGATAGCCTGCGATGAGCTTGAGGCCCTTTTGGAAGCGCTTCATGGAAACACCGCCGGAGCACTCTGCCAGAAGGATCAGATCGCACTCCTTCAAAGTCTTTGCCTTTTTCGCATCCTCCATCACTTCGTGATAGGACAGGATCCTGAAACTGCCGTCCTTTGCGCCGAGCTTTTCTTCCCAGTTCTTCCGGAAGGCTTCCTGCTTTTCAAGGCTGCCTGTCAGCATCACAAGCTTTTTTCCGGCCTCTCTATAGGTCTTGATCAAGAACAGGGCTTCCGCTTCCTCTAAAAGAGTTCCCTTTTTGGTTAGCATACGGTTACTAAAGCTCCACAGCCCTTTCATGCTTTTGTGAAGCCCGAGCGTCTGATCTGCAGCCACATCACCGATCTGGGAAATGCCGAAGGCATCCTCAACATGCTTTCCGGAATAGATCACCGGAGTCACATAGAACCAGATCAAAAGAAACAGGATGCCGCCAAGGATCCCCGGCAGGATGCCGGAGGTGGATTTTTGCAAAATGGTCTGTTTGTTTACCACATCCATCGTCACGGGCTCACTCTTTGTGATCTGCTCGCCGAGCGCAAGTCCCTCCTGGTTTTTCCACTCCTTATAATAGGCCTTTGGGCCATCCTCCATATTTTCCCACTGGCTAACCAGAGACACCTCGTAGTTGTTGACACGGTTGATATTGGCCTCCTGGCTGTCCCTAATCCCGCGCTCAAGCTGGGAGTAGGTATAGGACTGCAACAGGCTCATGGAAAGCTGTCCGCCCATCTGCTGATTGATAGCCGGCAGGATGGTCTGGTTAAAGTAGGCTTCGATGGCCGGCTGCAGCTTTGCGGCCTGCTCATCATCCGGTGCGGTAACCGTTACGGTAATGGCTCTGCCGCCTCCGGAAACGGCAACAAGCTCCTTGAAATCCTGCTTCTGCCAGCATAGACCGTCAGCCTCGAGCTGCTGCTGCAAAAAGGCCAGCGCCGCATCCTCCTTCCAAAAACCCAGCATCCGGTTGGTCGCCTCATCATACCAATAGTCTTCTGTCTGCGCGGTAAAGAAATACCGCAGCACCAGATAATGGACGTTTTCGGGATCGATCTGCATATATACGGAGGACGCATTGTAGTCCTTCTGCTGCTGACAGAGCTTTTGATCGGACAGGTACTTGGAAAGTGCCGCCAGGCCCTTTGCATCCAG
>JAILHW010000053.1 GCA_024695605.1 Lachnospiraceae bacterium
AAGGTTGCTGCTATGCCTGTTTGTAACCTTGTTTGTTTTGATGCATGGCCAAACGAGCACGCAGGCAGCGGATCCTTCGATCGATGCGACCTATTATGTGTACACGGCAAAGGATCTGCAAAATTACATGAGCCGGGATGGAAACTTCAAAATTATAGTGAGTGTAAACCTTGATGCCAAAATAGAAAGGACAAAGTACTGGTGTACCCTTGGAAAAGGTACAAAGGTGTTGGAACTGCTGGGGAACAGCATTTCCATTTCCTGTAACCATCAGGACGTAAATGCTTCCGTTCCGCTGTGCCTGTTTTTGGTAAATGACGGCTCTGAACTGGTGATCAATGACACACTGGGCGGAGGCCGGGTTCACTATGATGGACTTCTGGCAGAGGTTAATGATTCGGGCTATTATAAGTCGGTCAGAAATCTTGTAGAGGTAAACGGAGGTTCGTTTACCCTGAACGGGGGAGCGATGGAGGCCGGAAGATCCCAAAAGTATTGGTCAGCTGCGGATGCGAAATATTACTGGCGTCAGATCAACGGAGCGGCTGTTGTGATGTACAGAGGAACGGTGACCATTAATGGCGGCATCGTTCAAGGAAGAGGGTATATTTATGGGGATCCCTATGTTGACAGAAACAACAGGAGCAGAACAGCAGCCATTCTGGCGATGGGTGGGGCTTTGACAGTATATGATGGTGAATTCTGGGGAAAAGGCGATGCCGATGTACTCAGCCTGACGAAAAATGTAGAGGTAAGGATATTCGGAGGGGCCTTTGAAACCCATAAGTTTGATCATAAGATTGCCTCTGAAAGCATGGACTTGGGGTATTCGGGAGGAGGTTTTGGAAGGGAATCCTGGGGGTTTATCAGTCACTCAGGCAAGATCGGTATCCCGGCCCGGGCCACTGCGGCGGGCAAAGAGGTGACAAATTTCTATCTCAAGGGGAAACTGATGAGTGACTCTGCCTGTGAGAAGGGAGACGCAGATAATACCTCTGCCTGTGTGACAGTCAGTCCGAAGGACAGCAAAGGCGATCTGGTTTACGAAACCGCCTATGATCCGGCGCCGGTCATCTATACGGATACGGCAGAGAAGGTCTTTGACTGGGATAAGAAAAAACAGCTCGCTCTCGGTATTCATGAAAAACCTTATTTTCCTATGCCACGAAGCATTGACACCTTCGAAAAGCATGAGTTTCCTCAGTATACGGTTACCATTGCCACATCGCCGGATGCACGCAAGGGCGTGAATGATACCTTGACGGATTTTCCCGCAAAGGTGAACGGCAAAGTGGATGAACAGGGATACTTTGACAACACCTGCATGGTGGATCTTGACACCATTCCCACAGAGGCTCTGGCGGATCTGAAGATCAATCGGAATTATTATGTGATCCTCAAAGCAAAGGAAAGCTGGAAGAATGCCAGAAGCTACGAGCGAAAGATTGAGCCAATACAGAAGAAAGTGAAGATTCATATTGTTGGCACCGACGACACCTGGTGGAGAGGTGACATCGATCTGAAATATCAGAACAGGCCCAACAAAGCGAAACAGATGTGTGATTTTGCGATCATACCGGCAGGATTCGGGGGACAGGGCAATCTGAACCTGCTGAAGTCCAAGGGCATTATGGATGAATATGAAGTAACGTTGTCTTATGATGGAACCGATGGCACCAGAAAAACAAAGACCTTCAATTCCTCCAATCTTTTGGAAGACTGGACGGTGAGCAATGCAAGGTGCGGTACAAACAGATTGGAATACGATCTTCGCCTGTATAAAGACGAAGAATTGATCTGTGAAAAACACACGGAAATACAAGCGGTTCATTTTCCGTATTTTACAACTGATCCTGTTTCCGGAGAAGGGGATGCCATCATGTTTAACGAATCGGATTCGGATAAAACTGTAAGGATCAGTGTGAATGCAGATAATGTGGAAGGCCTGTATTGGACCAGGGATGATAATGAGAACGGGGCTGTGGGAAGCAGCAAAACCAGGGAGGTAACTTTGAATAGCAGTGCGGACACCTCCTGGTACAGTCTGGGATATACCATAGACGGACAGAAGTATATCAGCCCGCAGCAGGTCATCATTGGAGTAAAGGAGTCAAACCGGCTCGTTGACTTAACGGCAGACAAAACCGGCTGCGTAATCACGGATGATGAGGATCCTACGCCCTTGTTTACCGCTACGACAAGCGGGTCTGATTGGGGGAACAATCTGTCCTACAAATGGTGTTACAATTGTTATCCTGCAGATGGCTCAGCCTCCTATTTCCACAGATTGAGTGTTGATAATGTCTCCGAGAAAACGGCCACGCGTTCTTTGGCAGAAATAGCAGGATACGCAGGCCATCCTCTTAAGGCTACGGGGCTTGTGGAAGGTACTTATAAGGTCTATTGTAAGGTCATTGATAACAAGAATAACCGCTCAGTTCAGACAAAAGTGATAGCAGTCAGTGTGCAGCACAGTGTGGGCGGGATGAAGATTCTTTCACATGACCTGTTATCTCCATCCGCATTTGGAGACAAGTATATCTCCTATGATGTTACGGACAGCTTTATCGTAATTCCCGAGCAGGATGCATTGGCAAAACTCTCTTTGGAAGCAACTCCGGAGAATGCACGTTTTCACAATCCGATCAGTTTTACAAGCTCCGACACAGAGATCGCAGATCTGAATATGAGTTATAATGACGGATCCTGCCTGATCAGCGGCAGCAAACCCGGTTGTGCCACGGTTTCCTGGACAACCCAGGGAGTAAAGGGAGTGGCTGCGGGCAGTACGACAGTTCTGACACCAAGGAATCGGTATTCTGTCACAGTACCACAGCAGTGGCTGGAGGCTAAGGTGGGAAATGCCGTAGTGCAGGGAGAACTTTCTGTGCCGACCTCTGAAGATTTTACTGCGGAGCTGATCTGGTATAAGAAAAACAGTTGGACCAATGCTCCTTGTGAATCGGGAGAGCTTTTTGCCGGCGAGCAGGAGTATTATCCTGTGATCAGGATCTACCCCAAACAGGGAGTGGGATATCCGGGATGGCTGGAAGATGGGGTCTCATGCCTGTATTATAATATCGATAAGAATGCCTATGTGATCACGGTGAACGGGATCGAGTATTACGGAGCAAGCAATTGCAACAGGCCATATTTTTCGATTGCAAAAGGACTGCAGATTCTGTCGGCAGCTGATTATGGTAAGCTTCCGGTTTCCGAAGGCAAGAAAATGGAAGATTATATCGATCTGGAGCTGGCCTCTACCGGAAAGCTGATCGATCCGAAGGATGATTACCTGAATCGCATAACCTTTACTCTGGATCAGCCGATGCCCGGAAGCCCGAAGGACCAGACAGAGGATACAATCACGAATCTTTCCTACAGCATTTTGACAGAGGGTGTATCGTGTGGAGGGGACAGCGTGGTTCACATCACGGATCCCGCTACCATAGAAGACGACATCATAACAAATGATAAATCTGAGGAAGCGTTTACAACCTATGAGGAAGGACAGACCTACCGGGCAAGCGTATGGCTTGTAGGGGATTCGAAATACCGGAATGCTGCCGGAGGTAAGCTGTACTTTTCCGATAATATGGAGGTCGTAGAGCCGGAATGCAGGACGATCCTGGATACTTCCGTCTTCAAGACCGGACAGATGAGACAGGTGTATGTTTACTTTACGATCAATCCCGGGGATCAGGATGTTACCACAACACAGCCTACCCCGACACCGACACCGGGCACGGATGATCCTGACCCGGACAATGGACAGACCTCGCCGGGCGAAACCACCGTGGCAGGAAAACCGGTCACCACAGTAGAGGAAACCATTACAGCCTCCGGAAGCGAAAAGGATCTCGAGGGAGCAGCATTTTCACTCCTGCAGGCAAAGGGGA
>JAILHW010000079.1 GCA_024695605.1 Lachnospiraceae bacterium
CTGCCCAAAACTCTCCCCTTATGGTCGGCTATGATCCACATACCGAATTCATAAAGGCCATAGTGCCATTTGATATAATCCCGCGTATAGGCCAGCTCTTTTTGCGGATCCTCATAAAGCCCTTCCATAAATCTGGTAATATCGGGTTCCTTATAGATCTCATACAATGCCGGTATATCCTGCTCGCTGATCTCTCTGACAATGCAGCGATTTGTTTCCAGGATCCTAAGGGGATACCCAACAAGCGTGGCATCGATCCGGTCCAGATAGCGGTCCGGCACCTGATCCGCCTGCTCCAACACATAAGGATACTCTGAAAGTGCCAATTCCGCATCCTGACCCGTACCCTCCCCGGTCCTCTCACAACGAAGCGGCAGACAAGGCACAGGATGAAGCCCTTTTTTCGGGGCCTCTCTCAGCAAACTCAGATCATCTGAGAGCAAAAGTGATTTATATATTCGTTCCATAAACTATGATGCATTCCTTTATGCATTCTTTTGTGCCTACATCTCCAGGGTTTTGGTATCCAGCACGCTGATCAGTCTGTGAATATCCGCCTTCATCCTGCGGCTGATGGTTTTCATCAGGTCACAGAGCATCTTTTCATCTCCCTCCGTGTCCTCATAGGATCTCTCCAGCCGTTCAGCAAGCATCTCCGAATGACCGGCGGATTCTTCGATCAGCAGCAGCTCTTCCATCAATTCGTACAGTTCTTCTTTCTCCATCTCTTCCTTATCCCCACATTGCCAAACTCTGTTTTGCCCCCGGTCACCCGTTTCCGGCTATCCCGCCATTTTGCCCCAATACACCACAGATCGGCGATACAGCTCTTTTGTCCCCCGCTCCCACTGCTGCGGCCATGCCCTGCAGATCTTGGGCTGCAAGACCAAAAGCCCCTCGATGGGAATACCGAGCATTCCGCTGATCGTTACCAGATGATCGATGCTCGGCATCGTTTTTCCCCAAAACCAATGGTAGATCGACTGCGGACAGGACAGCTGCAGCACATCCTGCAGCATGCTCACGCTGATCCCTTTTTTTTGCAGCAGTCCCCTGAGGCGGATTCCCGTCTGCTGCAGATCCACAACGGCTCTCTTTTGATCCGAAAGCGCCAGACACAGGTTCCAGCAATAGCTGTCATGATTCATCCTTGCATGCTTCATAAAGATATCCTCACGGATGCGGACCGGTTTTTAAGCTCCTTTTTCATTATATACGATTACAACCAAAAAAGAAATTGGATTTACAGTCCAATTTCTCTCTGTGGTATGCCGCCTACGCAGACGTCTCTTTTATGCTTTTTTTCCGTGCAAAAGCGGAATTGCGATCTTTTGATTAAACAGATCGATCAGCGGTCCCATGAAAAAGGCTGTGATAATGGTTCCGACTCCCGCTATGGTCGGGATCTTGCCGATGGGATTTCCCGCAAGCACAAACAGCACACATCCCAGGATCACGCAGACCAGATCCGTACAGATCCGGATATATTTGAATTTGCCCCATTTCCATTTATTAGCCATCACGATCGCCACCGCATCATAGGTGGAAACACCAAGATCCGCGGTCATATACAGTGCCGATCCGAAGCAGATCACCACGATGCCGATCAGCAGGCAGATCGCGCGAAAGATCATCGACGGATCCGGGAACACCTTTTGCAAAAGATCATAGGTGAACTGGGTGATATAGCCCAGTAAAAACAGGTTGATAAAGGTCGCGATCCCGATGTTGTGTCTGTCGGCAAAGATGCTGAACAACAAAAGGATCACATTGACGATCACATAAAGTGTTCCGAACTGAATGGGGATCATGGAATCCAGTCCGCTCATCAGTGACTGGAACGGATCCACCCCCAGCGCCGCCAGTTTAAAAACACCGACGCTGATGGCACAGATGATCACACCTGCCAGCGACATTGCGATACGACGCTTTTGCTCTTTCAAATACGTTATTATTTTCTGCAGCATATTCCCCTCCTGTTTGGTTGCTTTCTTTTTTTCTGATTCACGGCCATTGCTACTGTATCTCATTGTGCGAAAAAAGAACAGCACAATCCGCATCAATTTTGCCCATATTTTGTCACGATCCGCTGTTTCTTACCGGTGACTCCCCTCGCTTTTAACAGACTCGTGTAGGTTTTCAGTTTTTTCGACGGTATCGTGATCTTCGCTTTGGCATTGATCTTTTTAAAGGCATTTTTGCCCACCGTTTTCTTGCGAAGCTTCTTTGTTTTGATCACGACCGTCTTCAGGTTCTTACAGCCGAAAAAGGCATTGGCTCCGATCCTTTGGATCTGCTTTCCGATGGTGATCTTTTTTAGCTTTTTGTGATTCCGAAAGGCATTGGCGCCTATGGCACCCACCTTCATCTTTTTCCCGCCGATCACGGCCGTGTCCGGAACGGTCACCTCAGATGCACTTTGATCTGTCTGGGCCGCATAGGTGACCACGCTCTTGCCTGCGGCTGTTGCGATCGTAAAGATGGCACCGGATTTTTCATCCTTTACCACTTTATAAACAGGTGCCTGCTTTAATACAGCCTGATAGATCTTTTGAAACTCTCCGGAAGGAATGTCGTTTTTCTCCAGCAGCCTGCGCATGGTCTCTTCAAACTCGGCGCGGGTAATCTTCCCAAGCGGATCAAAGCGCTGCTCCTCCTTTGGCGCGCCCTTCTCGCCCTTTCCGTCCATCAGATTCCAGGTTGCAACCCAGCAAACTGCCTCCCAGTGATCAAAGTCGATGTCATAATAATCCAGATAGTCATCGCTTCTGCCAAAGTCGATGGACCGCTTATAGTTCATCAGCTCCGAATATCGCATGAGCATCAGCGCCGCATCCTGCCTCGAAACGTAAGTCCCCACGCCAAAGGTATCGCTGGAGATATCCGGATAGCCCGTGCAGATTCGCATCTTTTCACCCCAAAGCAGCGCTTTCTCATACCAGGCGCCCTCTTCCACGTCGGAAAATCTGCTCTTTGCCCCCTTTACTGACGGGCTTTCTGCCATCCGGTACAGGATCACCGCCACTGCTTCTCTGGTCAGAAGGTTTTCCGGCGCATCGATCAGCTCCGGCTCAGCTGTTTCGTTTATCGCTTGCCCCTCTGCGCTTTTATGCTTCAGCTTCACCGCATCATCAAAGCACAGGAAAAAGATGTTATCTCCGCCCGTGGAGGTATCTCCGCCATAGTCGATGGTCCAGGAGTGCCCCTTGCACACGGCGTATTCACTTTTCTTTTTGCCTTCCTGATACGTCTTGATCAGGTAGGGGTTATGTCCGATATCCAGGCTCTGAAAGAGATTGGTAAAGGCCTGCAAAAAACGCAGCCTGGGATTGCCGCTGATATCCAGCCTTTTGATCCGGTTGCACGCACAGTCCAGATACACAAGCTTTGGATTGTTTCCAAGATCCAGCTCGCTGATCTCATTATAGCTGCAGATCAGCTTCGTCAGCTCAGGATTGTGACTCACATCAATGCTCGTCACATCATTGTTGGCGCAGTTGTAATACTGCAGCCCCGGATTCTGACTGATATCGATGCTGCCAAGGCCCTCGTTATCCCAGATATCCAATCGTTTCATCTTGGGATTGTGTGTGACATCCAGCTTTTTCAGGTGATTCCGAAAGGCGTCCAGATGGGCCAGCTTCGGGTTCTTTGACAGATCCAGCTGCTTCAGCTTGCAGGATCCGCAGGTCAGATGTTCAAGGAGCGGGTTGTGTGATACATCCAGCTCCGTGATGGGGTTGGTATTGCATTCAATAAAGGCCATCTCGGGATTCTTGCTCACATCCAGCGCTTTCAGGTTGCAGTCGAAGCAATATACCCACAAAAGCTTCGGATTGTGGGTAAGATCCAAATCCGTCAAAGGATTCCCGGAGCACCACAGCCCCCGAAGCTCCTTGTTATGGCTGATATCCATGGACCCTATCTGATTGTCCTTGCACCAGAGACCCTGCAGGTCGGTAAAATATTCCACGCCCTGTATCGAGCCAATCCCCATACCCTCGCAATAGATATTGATGGTCAGGCCGATCTCCTCCGCATCCAAAGAACCGTTTCCGTCCCGGTCATAGTCCGGTCCCGAGATCACCTTTCGAAAAATAGGATCCGGGAAATTCTTTTCACTGATCCTAATGGGCTGCGTTGCCGCCGATACCGGTTTTGTATCATCCGCCGCCATCACAAGGCCTGCCAGCACCAAAGCAAAGGCCGTAACCCCGGTCAGGATCTGCATAAGTCTTTTTTTCATGGCATTTCGCTTCTCTTTCCTTTTTATGCTGTCCATTGTACCACACAACTATGCTCTTTCACAATTGCTGTCGCAAAGCCGCCGGAAAAAGAAGCCGTCGTTTTTTTGCATCCTTCGTTTTATTCCGTGCGCAGCCTTTCCACCACACTTTTTTTACAGATTCTTTGATAGGCTGCTGTCGGAATGAGCACGATCATCAGGGCGATCACGGGAAGGAGTATCACAAGTGCTGTCAGGCTGAATTTCCATGAAAACATGGGCAGGTTATTCACAAACGCCTTCAGTGCCGTTACATTTATGATGCTTGACAAAAGCACCGTCAGTACCGAGGTATACACAAAATACCCAAGGCCCTCTCTGATCAGACTTCTCTTCTGCTGCGCCGTTGTCATTCCTACTGCTTCCAGCATTGCAAACTCCCGGCTTCTGGCGATCATGGACGCGATCATAGTATTGCCGAAGTTCATCACGCCGATCACTCCCAGTATAACGGCCACAAGGATCCCCGCTGTTGCAAAGAGCTCTCCAAATGCTTTGTTATCCTCTATCACACTCTGTTTTGAGGTATAGCTAAGGGCGGTCCCTTTCGTATAGCCGCTGATCCATGCCTCGAAAGCGGATTCCCGATCGTCCTCAACATCGATCAGTGTGCGCATCGGATCGCAAGTGCCATAAACCTTCAGATATTCCTCCTCCGGTAGTATCAGATTGCATTCGATCGGCGCATAAACCGGATACTCGATCACCATAGGGATATCGACCAGTGCATATACGGTATATTCCCGTCCTTCTATTTCAACATGATCTCCCGGATTTACAATCTCGAGAAATCCATCACTTGCATACTGCCATCTCTCGGCAAGTACATAATTGCCTTCCCGGAATCTGTTCCAGTCAATGCTTGTTGTTCCGTCCATTGTCCGGACATCTTCCAGCTTCTGCGCTGCCAGCTGACCGATCCCATAGGTATTGCCTTCGATGGAGCGTTCTTGATGCAGCTGCTTCAGATAGTCATTTACGGAATACCCCTCATCTGTATAGAATGATTCTATCTGCATCCTTACGATCTCATCCGAAAAGAAGGATGCCTCAATCCTGCTCCATTCCTTTGGGGAAAACACATGCTCCCCATGATGGAGATACAGGTTACCGATGCCCTCAATTCCCTTCTGTCGGCTAAGCTGCGCCAAAAAAGCGTGATCGATCGCATTCACATTTTTCTCCCCGGCTCCCGCATTATCAAGCAGTGCATCCTGCACACAGAAATCAGCGGCAACAAACTCCTCTGCATAGGCCTTTGTGCTGAAGCTGTCAATGATCGTATATGCACTGTTAAACACAACAAGCGATAAGGTAAGAGACAGAACGACCAAAAACAGTTTCTTTTTGGGTTTGCCGTTCTTTTTCAGTCTCCCCGTGAAGCGAGCCGCTTCGATAGGCGAAACCTTCGCTGCCATCCTGCACGGTTTTTTAGAGCTGATCGATACCGTGAAATAGGAAAATAGCGCAGTAAACAGGATAATCCAGATGCTCATATGAACATGGCCTTTCCCTACACCCACGGTGTTAATGAATTTTCCGATCATTGGAAGCAGCCAGCCGCCAATGGCACATCCGATCGCAAGGCCTATGGGGATCGCGATCAAGCAGATACGCCCGGCTCTGATCTTTACCATACTTCGTATCTGTTTCGCCGTGGTTCCGATCGTTTTTAAAAGCCCGTATTCTTTCATGTCAGATACGATATGCAGATCAAATATATTGTAAATGATCAGATAACCTGAAATGATGAAAATTGCAAGAGCTGCCAGACCTACCAGACACGCCACCGGATCCAGGTAATTATACTGTCCCATAGAGGTATCGCGAAGCTCGCTCAGAAGACTTCCGACGATCGTAAAGAATGAGGAAAACAGAACCGTTGTCAGTATGACGGAAGCCGTCATGACTGCATTTTTTCCTCTGTTGCATTTCAATGAACCGGATGCCAGGTTCTTAACTGCCTTTTTGCTGATGTTTTTCATTGCCTTACCCTGCCTTTTGTTTTGTTTTCTGACTAAGGACAGCGTAACACAGAATTCTTTCGGGGCCGTTTCCAGAATCTTTCATATTTGAAAGATTCATCGTGGCATTTTCCTTAGTTCAGCTTCCAAACGCCCTTACTGATTTCATATACTCCATCGTGATAAGGACCTTCTCCGGTAAAGAAGGTTTCAAATCCACACTTTTCCAGAACGCGACCGGATGCAGCATTTTCAAGAAGACGAACACCATATATTTCGGTAACACCTACTCTTTTTGCTATCACAGGCAGAAATGCTTTCACGGCTTCAGTGGCATAACCATTTCCTGTATATGCCTTCGCAATATGATACCCTATTTCCCATTTGCCGCTGTCTATTGGAGCCAGCTGAACATAACCTATATTCTGATCATCATCTTTTGTGAGCACTGCGTAAACCCATGGACCATCAGCAGAACCATACTGAGACATCAAAAATTCAATTGTTTCCTTTGCATCATCCAGCGTTTCAAAGACTTCATCCGGTACAAATTTTCTTGTATCTTCGTCAAGAGAATTCTTATGAACATCCATGGCCATATCCATAGTCATTTCCGTTATCACCAATCTGTCTGTTTCAATTAAACAACTCATATTTTTTTCTCCTTCTATCTCTTGATTGAATATAACCTATGTATGTAGTGTCCTGCCATTTTAGGCTAATTTTTTATGATATCTAAGCTTAAAACATAAAACTCCGTGAGTATTTTTCCCTGGAATGAAACAGCCCCATAAGCCTTCCGGCCTATGGGGCTTTGAATCATCTGAATGATAAACGATTGATCCGTTATTAGCAAACGCCCTGAGCGATCATTGCATCAACAACCTTCTTGAAGCCGGCGATGTTAGCACCTGCAACATAGTTGCCTTCCATGCCATACTCTTTTGCCGCATCATCAATATTGTGATAGATACCAACCATGATACCCTTCAGCTTGGAATCAACCTCTTCGAAGCTCCAGGAAAGTCTCTCGGAGTTCTGGCTCATCTCAAGTGCGGAGGTAGCAACACCACCTGCGTTTGCAGCCTTGCCGCCTACGAAAGGAACGTTGTTCTTCTGGAAGTACTCGGTAGCATCCATAGTAGTAGGCATATTAGCACCCTCTGCTACATACTGCACACCGTTGGCAACCAGCATCTTTGCATCTTCGATATCCAGCTCGTTCTGGGTAGCGCAGGGAAGTGCGATATCAACCTTGTACTGCCATACACCGTGCTCACCGTTCTTCTTCTCATGATACTCTGCTGAAGAACGAGCAGCTGCATACTCGGTCAAACGAGCACGTTTTACCTCTTTAACCTCCTTCAGGAGTTCTACATCAATTCCTTCGGGATCATAGATCCAACCGGTGGAATCGGAAACGGTAACAACCTTTGCGCCAAGCTGCTGAGCCTTCTCGGTAGCGTAGATTGCAACATTACCGGAACCGGAAACTGCTACAACCTTACCTTCCATCTTATCGCCATGGCATTTTACCATCTCCTCGGTAAGATACAGAAGACCATAACCGGTAGCCTGGGTACGAGCAAGGGAACCGCCGTAGGTAAGGCCTTTACCGGTCAGAACACCTTCATAGGTGCCTTTGATACGCTTGAACTGGCCGAACATATAACCGATCTCACGAGCGCCTGTACCGATATCACCGGCAGGAACATCCTCGTCTGCACCGATATATTTGTAAAGCTCTGTCATGAAGCTCTGGCAGAATCTCATGATCTCATTGTCGGATTTGCCCTTAGGATCGAAATCGGAACCACCCTTGCCACCGCCGATAGGAAGTGTGGTCAGGGAATTCTTGAAGATCTGCTCGAAGCCTAAGAATTTGATAATACCAAGGTTTACGGAAGGATGAAGTCTCAGACCTCCCTTGTAAGGTCCGATCGCATTGTTAAACTGAACACGGAATCCTCTGTTCACCTGTACGTTGCCCTGATCATCGATCCAGGGAACTCTGAACATGATCTGACGATCCGGCTCGGTAATTCTCTCTAAAATAGCAAGCTTTCTGTATTTCTCCTCATCCTGATCGATCACAGGACGTAAAGAATCAAGCACCTCGGTTACTGCCTGTAAAAATTCAGGCTGATCAGCGTTTTTCTTCCGGACAATCTCCAGAACCTCATCAACATAAGACATTTTCAAGTCCTCCTTTGGTTTGAAATAGTATTGTTTAATATCCGGGACGCCTTTGCCCACCAGATTGCATTATAGCGCATTGTGCGCGGTTATACAAGAATTTTTTATTGCTTTAATGTAATAAATCGATGTTCGTTGCTTCGCTCATATAACCCCAGCAGCGACAACGCATCATCTTCGCGACTTACGTCGCTCGATGTTCGTTGCTTCGCTCAATCTACACCAGCAGAGACAACGCAGCATCTTCGCGACTTACGTCGCTCGATGTTCGTTGCTTCGCAACATAAAAACCCCCACGTGCAGCAGGTTTAGCAAGCAAGCTTGCAACCGTGCTACCCGCGGGGGCTTTTGCGTTGTCTCTGCTTATTCGACAAACTCCGTTTTAACATACCCCGTCTGTCCGTTGAATTCGATCTTGCACCAGCCGTCGCCCTGTGCCTGGAGGAGCTTGAAGTGCTCGCCCTGGTAAGCAACGCCGATCTTCTCGGAATCCTGTGATGCGGACTTACGAACGTTAACAGACTCTTTAGCCGTTACGGTACTCTTTCCTTCCAGATCAGCAGCCGTCGTGGTCGAGGTTGTCTCTGCAGGAGCAGCAGCCTCGCCGCCTTCCTGGGTTTCTGCGGAAGCCTCGCCACCGTCATCTGTTGCAGGTGCTTCATCAACCTTCAAGAACTCACTCTTTACAAAGGCTTCGCTGCCGTTGTAGCTGACACGGCTCCAGCCGTTCTCCAGCTCTTCGTAGCGGGTTACTTTCTCACCCTGCTGCAGCTTGCCGATCTTTTCACCGTTCTCGCTGTCAGAGCTTCTGACATTCACGGTCTCGATAGCGGTACAGATCTGCTCTGTCGGAGCAGCTGCTGCGGCATCTACACCTTCGCCGCCGGCTTCCGCAGCCTGCTCAGCAGCCATCTGCTCGCTGACCTTCTGCTCTACGTTGGAAGAATATACTTCCATGAAGCTCTTGAGCGCATTGCTTGCCTCGATGGCTTCGGAATATCTGGTGTTAACTGTCTCCAGAAGCTCTTTTACATCATCATGCGCAACCACTGCCTTCAGGTAATCCTCTACTCTCGGGTCGATATCTCCGCCGTTGATGCAAAGGCTGCCGTCTGCCTTGGGCATGATGTAGTAGGTCGTCATACCCGGAGCCATCTGATCGATGTTCTTGAACTTGATCTCATAATAAATGATGGCTACATACGTATTCGGAAGGGGACCGTTCTTGGTATAAACCTTGATGTTGTTAAACCCTTCCAGATCCGGTGCTTCGATCTGTACCTTGATCAGCTCTTCTTTTGCGATCGGCTGCTTCAATGTGGATACCGTAGCGGTATCACCTGCTGCAACTGCTGTCAGGTACTGGGTCACGAGCTCGTTGACATCCGGGTGTGCATCCTCTTCAAGCGGAAGTTCCTCCTGCGACGGGGGCGTGTAATCCACTTCCTCTGCCGTCTGCGCTGCATCCTGTGTGTTGCCCGGCTTATCAGCGTCCTCCTCATCCTTACCACAGGATGCCAAAACGATGATCACCACAACAACAAGAACTACTGCCAGACAGCCTATCCAAAACCGTCCTGCAAACCGTCTATCCTTTCGGAGCCTTGCAGACAGATTCTGGAAAAACCAACCAATCTGTTCCATTTTCATTCCTCCATTACTGTTTTATGCCACTACTACGCTTCTACAGTAAGTTTCATACTGCTTCCTTCGGCATTGCCTGCACCTTGGCAGGTTGCCAGCGTGTACCCAAGAGGAATCGAACCCCCATCGGTGGAACCGGAATCCACTGTTTTATCCGTTAAACTATGGGTACAAATGTTACAAATTTATTACACACAGTTGATATATTATCATAAAGTTGTAAAATATGCAAGCATTTATGTAAATTACATTCATAAAAGTAGGGGCTTGCCCTTTGGCAAACCCCCATATCTTGTGAATTCTCTTTCTTTTCCCTTATGAAACAGCATCGGATTCCATCTGATTCTTATAGTTGTCAAACAGACTCTGCACTGCTCCGTATGTCTTCTGGCTGATCTCCGGAAGCTCCTTGCCCCAGGTCTTGGTTGCCTGTGCAAATCCTTTCTCAAAGGCGCTTCGCATCTTTTCCATCTTGTCGGCATCGCCGCCTGTCAGGGCCATCGCAAAATCGAAGATCCTCTGAGATGTCTGCTCAACGCCCCAATAGCCATCCTCTGCGATATCCTTCTGCGCCTGTGCCTTGGTCTGGGGATCTACCGTAAAATCACCCTTGGCCAAAAAGCTCCAAATGCTGTCTGCCTTGCCCAGGGTCGCACCCTGATCCGAGATCATCTTATGCACCAGATCGGTCATCTGCTGAATGCGCTGCTCATTGGCTGCCTTCAGCTCTGCCACAATGGCGCTTCGATCTCCCTTGGCTGCGGAAAGTGCCTTCTGTCCTTCTTTAGAGGGCTCGTAAACCACTCCGGATGAGGCCGTTGCATTCGCCTTTGAAGAAGCCGCGCCACTGTCCTGCGCTGACTTGGCGGATGCAGTCTTCCCGGCAGAAGCTGTACTGTAATTACTGTACGAGTTACTGCTTACACCTGCTACACTGCTCATATACATTCCTCCTTGATTTGTGGGGCGCGATCACATTGTGTGATCCGGATGATTCCCTTCATCCATAACGCCATGACAACAGTTTATAGATGATTTTATTGTAACACACCACCACAGGGATTGCAATAGGCCAAAGCGCCGTTTTTCGCGTATTTCGGGCATTTTCCGGGCTTTTACCGCTCCAGATATGCACAGGCCGCCAATGCTGCCACGGCGCCATCCGATGCAGCGGTGGTCAGCTGTCTGACGCTCTTGGTCCGGCAGTCACCTGCCACAAAGATACCTTCATGACTGGTTTTGCAGTCTTCTCCTGCCACAATATAGCCGCCCTGATCAAGCTCTACCAGATCGGCAAATCTTTCATTCTTCGGCATCTGGCCGATGGCTACGAACAGTCCTGCCACCTCCAGCTTGCGCTCCTGCCCGGTCTCTTTGTCCGTTACCACAACGGCCTCCAGATGATCGCTGCCCGTAAGCTCTTTGATGGCCACGTTTAAGACGAACTCCACGTTTTCCTTTTTCCTAAGCGCCTCCTGCAGATGCTGCTCACCGCGCAGCTCGGATCTTCTGTGGATCAGATACACCTTTTCGCAATAGCCGGACAAAAAGATCGCATCCTCCAGCGCGGTATTGCCGCCGCCGGCCACTGCCACGGTCTTTCCCTTGAAAAATGCACCGTCACAGGTAGCACAGTAGGAAATGCCGTTACCGATCCACTCCTCTTCATGCGCCATACCAAGGGGTCTGTTCTTTGCTCCGGTCGCCAGGATCACAGCGCCTGCCTCAAAGTCACCGCCGTCGGTCTTTACCACTTTTTCATTGCCCCGGTCTTCTACGCCCGATACGCTGCAAAACTCCACTCTTGCTCCGAGTGCGGTTGCCTGGTCATAGAGACCCTGGGCAAAATCGAAGCCCGAGATCTTGGCGATTCCGGGATAATTGGCCACTTCGGGGGTGTTGATGATCTGCCCGCCGTAAGCCATCTCCTCCAGCACCAGAACACTTTTCCCGCTACGGGTCGCATAGATTGCCGCAGAGAGACCGGCAGTACCGGCGCCTACTATGATAATGTCAAACTTTTCTGCCATGCTTCTTCCCCCTCCTGTCTGCAGTCAATCAGCTTTTTGCAAGCTCCAATACCTTATCCTTGGGGATAAATCCAACGGATCTTTTTGCTTCTTTTCCGTCCTTGAACAGGATCAGGCAGGGGATGGAATTGATGCCGAACTTCTCTGCAAGCTCTCCCTCGTCATCGACATTCACCTTGCCTACAGCAAATCCTTCAGCGGTTTCGGAAATCTGATCCACAATGGGGGAAAGCATCTTGCAGGGTCCGCACCAGGATGCCCAGAAATCTACCAAAACGGGAACTTCACTCTTTCCTACCACCTCATCAAAATTTGCACTTGTAATTTCTACTACTGCCATACCTATCGCCCTCCTTTTTTCTTTTTCACAATCATACCATTTCTACTTTGTTAACACAACAGCATCCTTCGCTTTGGTTCATTCCCGCGGCTATTTGAACTGTTTTACAAACTCTACTGCGGCTTTGATGTCCGCCTCATCGGGTCTTCCCTTATGAAGCCCCTTAAACTCGCCTCTGCAATGGAACTCCTTTTCATCCATCGGTATTCCGACCTGATCCGCGACTGCCTTGACCTTCTTATAGGTTGAATTCAGCATTGCGGCAGTGCCAAAATTAACGATCTTACCAACCTTTTCTTTATCAAGAGATGATACGTAATCTCTCACCTCAGGATCTATGCTGAACGCATAATAGGAATTCCCAAGGAACAGCATATCAACCGGCTCCGTTACCGCTTCGCTGATGGGAAGAGCCTCAACTCCCAGCTCCCTTGCGATCGCTTCAGCCAGTCTTTTGGTATTGCCTGTTTTTGTGTAGTATCTGACTGCATATGTCATGATCAAGCTCCTCCTTTTCTTTTATCTTTTATCTTTTTTCACATTATATTGCGTAAAATATATTTTGTCAAGAATTTTTTTCCTTTACCAGCGGAGGCGGTCGGGGAAGGCGTTTTTGATCCAGGTGACTTCGTCCTTCAGGATCGCGATCACGTCATAGCGCACAGGCGTATCGGCGGGGATCCTGTGAAGGTTTCGGTAGAAGGCCGCTACCCTGCAGATCTGCAGCTGCTTGCTCTGTCCCACGGCTTCCTGCGGCAGTCCGTAGGCGGCGCTTTTTCTGTATTTGACTTCAAAAAAAACAAGGGTGTCTGCATCATAGCCGATCAGATCGATCTCTCCCTGACGGACGCGAAAATTACGGTCTGTGATACGGACTCCCTGTTTCATCAGGTAAGCACTTGCTAACTTTTCTTTTGCGCTTCCCACACTTCTTTTATTCATAGGATACCGTTACTTCTTCTTATTTTTATTGTGCTCCTCGATCTTGCCGCGGATCTTGTCCATCTGGTCCACAAAAACAAGGATCTCCGCCACGACCTCATACAGCTCCGGCGGGATCATCTCTCCGATCTCGAGCTTGGATAAGGTGTCCGCCAGCTTGGAGTCCTTATGGATGGGGATCTTGTTGTCCTCTGCCTCTTTGATGATCCGCTCCGCGATCACACCCTTTCCGGTGGCTACCACCTTGGGCGCATCGGTATCCGGATCGTAGGTCAGAGCCACTGCCGTTTTTTGTTGTGGCTTTCTGTAGGTTGCCATAGTTATCCTCTGCAAGTTGCAAGCATCGCCGGCTCATTATGCCAGCACGTCAAATGATTTGCTTCCGATCAAAAATCCGTCCCTGTGATCCTCCAGGATCTCCTGCATCACGTTCTTCTCCGGCTCCTTTGCGGGTTTTTGTTTCACCTCACAGGTCATATCATATCCCTTGTCTGCCAGACGGTCATTCAGGATCCCGATATTTTCGGAGATAAAATCGATCATCTCATCATCCCGCAGATAAAAATTTGTGGAAACCTTCTGCTGCTCCATGGCTACATAGACATCCACCGGACCCATATGGTCCATATCCAGATGCAAAAAGGCGCTGATCTTTCCGTCCTTTGCCGCCATGGACTTTTTATTGGTATAGACATACAGATCGCCGTGGGCATCATCCCCGTTTAAGCGAAGGGGAAGCTGCACATAGGCTGCGGTCTGGTTCAGCTGGTTCATAAAATCCACGTTCTGCCGGATGTTGGAAGTCTGTTCAAACAGCTGGCTTTCCTTGCCCAGGAACGTCTGCGCAGTATTCTCCAGTCTGGTGCTCTGATCTCTGAGCTTTTCGTAAAACTCCTGTACCTTTCCTTTATCCGCCACGGTCTGGGGATCCAGCTTCCATGCACCGGAAAGCTCCTTTGACAACAGCTCCTTAAAGCCCGTTGTCTGCAAAAGTGCGGTGGCCTTCTGGAGCCTTGCCGCATGCTCCGGATCCGCGCTCCGTCCCAGCAGCTCCTTCAATCCGTCTGCGATCTCGGACAGTGCTCTGCCCTCCGGAAGCTGTCCGGACAGCTTTGCCATCAGCCTGTCCATATCCGTTGCCGCATCCGGCACCTCTTTTGCCGTCTGCTGCACGCTCTCATCCTGAATGATCACCTTTGTATTGCCGGCTTCCGGCTCGGCTGTCTGCTGCGCATTCAGCTTTTCCGATGCCGCCGAGAGTGCCTTCATCAGCTCATCCATGGGATTTTTGGGCTGCGCGGCAGCCTGCTCCGGCGCGTTCGATGCGTTTTTCACCCCCGCTTCCTGCTCTGCGGCAGGCGCCTTTTCTCCCGTCTCCTGCAGCATTGCTTCATCCAGGATCTGCAAAAACGCATTCGAACCCTGTGCATTTGTGGCGTTTGCAGCTTCTGCAGCCGTCGTCGCCTGTCCGCTCTCCGTCCCGCTCGCAAGAAGCTCTGTCACCTCACCAAGAAAGCCCAGCGTCTTTGCCGGATCTCCTTCGGCCGAAAGCATATCAATGGCCTCAGCCAAAGATGCGGATACCTCAGACACTGCACCGTTGATCTGGTGCTCCAGGTTCTTATAGGCTTCAAACTGGGTGATGTTCTCATCCGTCAGAGCAAGTCCCAGCTTGGTCATATCGACGATCGTTTCTCCAAGTGCCTCCGGATGGGCATTTGCCAGGCGGTACATTGCCTGCAGGGAGGATTTGTCAATGGACATCCCGTTTTCCATCATACTGCGGACCATCCCAAAGGAATTGGCATCCTCGGGGATCCCCGCCTGGGACAGTGCTGTCGACATGGTCGAGGAGCCCGCCGCCGTGTTGGTAAACAGGGGCTTTAAGGTGATCTGCGCATCCGATACGCCGCTGACCTCAAAGCTGATATAGCTTCCCTTGGACAGAGAAGCCGTGGATTCCATCTTTGCCTGGATATCCTGTCCGGCATCGGTCCGAAGGGTAACCGTATCGCCCTCGGTCTTTACCACCTGTCCGCTGACCACAGAACCCACAGGAAGCGACTGCCCCCCTGCGCCGCCGGCAGGCGCGCCGGCAGATGCCGCAGGTGCGGTCGATGGAGCCTGTCCCGTATTGATATTCGGTTGTCTTGTAAACAGATTACCGATGTTCAGCGCCATACTTTGCTTCTCCCAGCCGAAAATGCGTCAGAAAGCTCATCCGGTGGATCGGGGTCGCTCCGAACTCCTCCAGCGCCTTGATATGCGCCGCAGAGCCGTAGCCCTTATGTCCCGCAAATCCGTACTCCGGATACTTTGCATCATACTCTACCATGATCCGGTCCCTGGTCACCTTGGCCAGAATGGAGGCGGCTGCAATGGACTTGCTCCTGGCATCGCCCTTTACGATCGCAACCTGCTTCATGGGAAGGTCCGGGATATGAACCGCATCATTTAATAATATATCGGGTACAACGCCCAGATTGTGAACCGCGATCCGCATGGCTTCATAGGTTGCCTGCAGAATATTGATCTCATCGATCACATCGGGACCCACAATGCCCACCGCGCTGGCCAGGGCTTTTTCCCTGATCTCGTCATACAGCTGCTCTCTTTTTGCAGCCGTCAGCTTTTTACTGTCATTCAGATACAAAATCTCCACGGTGGGATCGAGCACCACAGCTCCTGCCACCACGGGTCCGGCCAGCGGTCCCCTGCCTGCCTCGTCGATCCCGCAGATGCAGGAAAATTCGCAGTACTTGTCCTCGAACTCGCTCATCACGTGCATTCTGGCCCGCTCTTTTTCCAGATCCGAAAGACGCTTTTGCGCCTTCTTCACCAGTGCCTGTACGCCGCTTCGCCCATCCTGTGCATATTCTCTAATAAAAGCAGGCAGCATGATCTCATCCGCTGCCTGATAAATATCTCTTATTTCCCCGATCTTTTGCTGCATCGCCAAACTACCCCCTGCCTTTTATTTCACAGATCCCCATCCGGAAAACGGATAGGTCCTAAAGATCGCCTTTCCCACAATGTCATCTGCCTTCACGGGACCGATGGAAGGATCCCGGCTGTCCGAGCTGTGATTGCGGTTATCTCCCAGGACAAAGTATTCGTCCGATTTCAGATAGACATTGTCCAGTGCCATCCCCGGATTGCGGATCACCTCCGCACCATAGGTCTCATCGAGCTTCTGGTCATTGATAAAGATCTCTCCGCGCTCATTGATGGTGACCGTCTCCCCAGGCATACCGATGATCCGTTTGATATAGTAGGTATTCTTTTCATAGCTGTAGGGAAATACCACCACATCGAAGCGTTTCGGTGTCCTGAACCGATAGTCCAGCTTGCCCACCAGGATGTTGTCCCCATCACTCAGTGTCGGGCTCATCGAATCACCCGATACCACAGTTCTTTGTACCACAAAGGTGATCACCAGATAGGTCAGGATCAGCACCGAAAGCAGATAAATGCTGAAGCTGATCACATCCCGAAGGACCCCGTTTTTCTTTCTTTTTTTCCGTTTCTTTGCCGTCTCTCCCATTTGTCCTAATTCCTCATATCCTGATCATGACTGCTATAATGATTTTAACTTGTTCTCTTTTTGTTTTTCTTTCTGTTTCTTGTCTTTTCGTTTCCTGTCTTCCTATTTCTTGTCTTCCCGTTTTTCGTCTTCCTGCTTCTCGTCTTCCGACTTCTCTTCTTCTACAGTATCTTCCGCAGCCGGGATCCGCTCCAGCGTGATCCTTCCAAGGCGCCCCGATCTGAAATCCTCCAAAAGCAGTCCCGCCGCCTTTGTCAGATCCGCTTCCTGCCCTTTTTTCAGGCACCCTCTGACCTTTGCGATCTCTTCCAGCATACGGATCGCCATTCCTTCATCTTCATCGGAAAGCACCAGGTCCGTAAAGCCATAGCGCTTCTCAATGATGCCAGGATACTGCTCCTGTAACAGCGTGATCAGACTCAGCGCCATTTTCTCCGGATCCAGGATCTCATCGTTCATGGAACCGATCAGCGCCAGATACAGACCGGTCTGCTGATCTCCCATCTTCGGCCAAAGAATGCCGGGGGTATCCAAAAGCTCCAGGGTCTTTGACATTCTGATCCATTGCTTACCCTTGGTCACACCGGGCTTATTGCCGGTCTTGGCAACCGCTTTTTTTGCAAAGGAATTGATAAAGGTGGATTTGCCCACATTGGGGATCCCGACCACCATAGCCCTGACGGGGCGGTTTAAGATCCCGCGGCTTCTGTCTCTTTGGATCTTTTCCTGACAGGCCAGCTCCACCTTCCGGTCAATGGACTTCATCCCGTTCCGGCTTCTGGCATCCAGCGGTATGACAAAGCACCCCTGCTCTTCAAAATAGCGCACCCAGGCTGCGGTTTTTCTCTCGTCCGCCAAATCCGCCTTGTTCATCAATACCAGCCTCGGCTTCCCTCCGCCGAGCTCATCGATGTCGGGGTTTCGGCTGGATGCGGGAATCCTGGCATCCACAAGCTCGATCACCAGATCGATCAGCTTGATATTTTCCTGCATCATCCTCCGGGCCTTGGTCATATGCCCGGGATACCATTGATATTCCATACCTATTCCATCAGCCCCATCTTGCGGGTCCCGTCCCCGAGATGAAACCATACCTTTCCGTAGATGTCCTTGCGCTTCACCGGACCGATGTTGTCCGCCCTGCTGTCCTCACTGTTATTGACATTGTCTCCCATCACAAAGAACTCATCCTGCTGCATCGTCAAAAGCTCATCAGCAATGCCGGCATTCTGGATCTTGTCAAAGGGATAGTCCTTATATTTGAGCCCGTTCACATAGACTGCGCCGTCCTTGATCTGCACATCATCCCCGGGCACCGCAACCACACGCTTCACATAGTAATGGGCATTGGTGTTGCCGTTTGGCAAAAACACTACCACGTCTCCGCTCTTTGGCGCCACAACGCGATAAAGAAGGCGGTTGACCAAAATCTGCTGTCCGTTGGACAGGGTGGGCTGCATTGCCACGCCGATGACGCTGGTCCGCATCCCCACGCAGTAGATCAAAACGAATGCCACCACCACTGCAGCCAGGGTGATAAACACATAGGAAAGCGCCTCCCGCATTGTGGAGGAGTTGATCCGTTTCTTTTTTTGGTAAAAGGTCAGGCCCTTGCTTTTTCTCCGTCTCATATTAGTTCACCAACTTCTATACTACTACAACGATATCAAAAAAGCAAAAGATAAAGCTCCGATCCCAATACGGACCGGAGCCTTCTGCTCTTAAACGTAACGCTATGCTCAGCCGCGAAGCTCTTTTACCTTCGCTCTCTTACCTACACGACCCTTCAGGTAGTTCAGTTTCGCACGTCTTACCTTACCTCTGCGTACGACTTCGATCTTCTCTACGTTGGGGGAGTGAAGCGGCCAGGTCTTCTCTACGCCGATACCACCGGAGGACTTACGAACCGTGAAGGTCTCACGATTGCTTCCACCCTGTCTCTTTACTACGGTACCTTCGAAGATCTGGATTCTCTCGCGGTTACCTTCCTTGATCTTGCCGTGCACCTTTACGGTGTCACCTACGTTGAACTCGCCAACGTTTTCCTTGAGCTGCTGCTCTTCGATCTCTTTGATAATGTCGTTCATTTCTCTTCTCCTTTTACATAAAAGCCTGATGTTCTTATGTCTTATGATCGCAGATCGTATCTGCCAAACGCCTAAGCTGTCGGCGATTTCATCATTCACACAGCGGACCATCCCATTTGTGCAACGTCAGTATTCTACCACACAGTGTGCGATCATGCAAGCACTTTTTTCCGGGAAAGCAGAAGGCAGCCTGCCGCGATCAAAACCGCAGCCCCCGCAACAAGGGCCACTCCCGTCAGCGGACTGTTCGCAATGTCCGGATCCGCATTCAAAAGCCTCAGGATCGAATCCGGATACCACTGCACCAGACAGGCCGTCAGGTTGTTGCAAAAATGCATGAGCATGGATACAAAAATGCTTTCCGACCGGTAAGCCGCTATGGTAAACGAAAGTCCGATGATCCCCACCGTAAAGAAGCGAAGGATGCTCATATGATAGGCGGCAAACAAAACGGCAACCGTCGCAATGACAACGACAGGCTTTGCCTTTGGCCTAAGGGTCCCCATTAAAAAGCCCCTGAACAAAAGCTCCTCTCCCATGGCA
>JAILHW010000117.1 GCA_024695605.1 Lachnospiraceae bacterium
CTTCGTTTTCTCCTTTAGGAAATTTATTCTCTTTCTGATTGATGCTCTTTAGAGTATATACATCCGCAGTAGCTTTGTCGATACAAACCGAACAGATCCGACAACAAAATGGATAACAGATAGCCGTTTTGCTTCTTAAAATCCGTCTCCAGATAGGCAATTCCGGTGGTTTCCCCGATCCCTTTTCCGATGGTGTTAATGGCCTTTGCATCCTTTAAGGGGGATAAGGTCAGGGTGGTGGCAAAGCAATCAAACCCTCCGGTTTTTTTGGCAAAGCCAGCCGTCTCTGCCAGTCGCAGGCCATAACAGCCATGGCATCTTCTACCCCGCTCAGGCTCTTTCTCCAGCCCCGCTGCCATCTCGTAAAAGCGTTCCGGATCATAAGTTCCTTCGGCAAAGGCTATGGGATACCGCCGGGCCATCAGTCTTTCTTCGATCCAGTCCCAAAGGGCCGGGTGCTTATCCTTTTTTTCAGCCCCCATCTTCAATTCCGAAAAGCGTTTTTTTGCCGCCTCCGGCTCCTTAGCCAGCAGGGAAAAGGCGTTCAGCTCTTCAATGAGTCTTTGCTGCTCCTTCACACGCTTTTCATATTCCTCAATGGATCCGATATTGGGGTTGTAGTAAAATACCGTAACCTCCCGGTCCGGGGTTAAGGATAACAAGCAATAGCTGCTGCAGGGTGCGCAGCAGCTATGCAGACATACTTTTTCTTGCATACGTTTCTATGATTCTTCTTTCTTTTCTTCTGCAGGCTTTTCTTCCCCATCCTTCACAGCCATTTTCTGCTTCATCATCCTTACCGCTTCGGCGGCGGACATAGCCTGCTTTTCCTTTTCCTTCTCTGCTTTCTTTTCCGAATCTTCCGCGGCCATCTTCTGCTTCATCATACGAACCGCATCTGCCGCGGACATAGCTGCATCGGATCCGTCCTTTTTGTCCTTCTGATCCGAGGCTTCCTTCTTTTCTTCCTTTTTGGAATCCTTGTTTTTCTGCTCCCCCTCCATGAGGTAAGCCAGCTTCATTTCCTCGGAAGAGATGCGTTTTTCCTTCTTCTCCGAATCCTTGTTTTCCTCTTTTTCTACGCTGTCTTTTTTCTCATTCTCGGGACGCTTCGGTGCTTCCTTGTAGCTTTTCTTAAACTGCTCAACCGCACTTGCCACACTGGCACCGGCCTTGGCCTCTTCGTCTTTTCTCCTGGTCTCCCGCACCTCATGCTGGCTCTCATAGAGGGAATCGTAATACTCCTTGCCACCCTCTTTGATCTTGCAGTACTTATCCATATACTCGTCAAAAGGCATGGGCTTGGAATAGAAATAACCCTGTACATAGTAACAGCCCAGTTCCCGAAGGAGCTTTACCTGCTCTTCGTTTTCCACGCCTTCGCAAAGGATCCGGATGCCAAGTCCCTCTGCCATCTCAATGATCTTTTGCAGGATCCAGACACTGGCCTCGGAGGTAATGGATTCACTGAAGAACTCCCGGTCGATCTTGATGACATCAAAAGGTACATCCTTTAACATGTTCAAAGAAGAATAACCGGAACCGAAATCGTCCATATCCAAAACGATATCCATCTTCTTCAGCTCATTGGTGGTGTGGATCATGAGTGCCCGCTCATCCTGGAATACGGTCTCGGTGATCTCGATCTCCACAAAGCCGTTGGGGATGCGGTACTTTTTCATAAGACGCTCTACCTGGGGCAGATAGTCCGGGTTATGCATCAGAAGGCGGCTCTGGTTTACGGAGATGGGATAGATCTCCCTGCCCTCGTCAATGAGCTGTCGCTGGTGCTTGCACACCTGCTCCAGCATATACATATCCAGCTTTTCCACGAAACCGTTCTTTTCAAATACGGGAATGAACTGATCCGGGAAGATCCTGCTGCCGTCGGGCTTGATCCAACGCACCAGAGCTTCACCGCCGTGGACATGATCGTTTTTGATATCCCATTTTGCCTGGATGAAGACCTTGAACTCCTCAGTCTTCATGGCGTTTTCCATTTCCGACTCAATCTTATCGTTTAGGAACATCTGGCTGACGATCTGCTCGGAATAGGTAGCCACCAGAACCTTTTCATCTCCCGTCAGGGACTTTCTGGCAGCATTGGCATGGTCGATGATGATACCGATATCCGAGTCATCTCTTCGAACCGGATAAATACCCCGCTTTAAGCGAATGGGGAACATGATGCCGATTTCCTTGGCCTGCTCGTTGATCTCCTTTAAGAGTTCTTCAAACTTTGCTTCAAAGCTCTGGTCGTTGCGGGCCAGGAGCAAAAACTGATCCGCCGTCATTCTGGCGCAGAACTCTTTTCCGGTAAAGATCCGTCCGCACTCCCGCATGATGATCCGAAGGAGTTCATCGGCTCTCACATGACCATAGGCTTCGTTGATATAACGGAAGTTGGCAATATCGAAACGGGTTACCACATAGGGAATGCTGGAATTGTCCCAGATGATACGGGGTGCATTTTCCCTGAAATAATTATCGTTCATACCTCCGGTGACGGGATCCTCATAAGCCAGTTTTTTGATCATATCGCCGCTGACCTTGGAGGTCCACCACATGTAGGTGACCATGCTGACGGTAATGAGAAAGAAGATACAGCTGACCATCAGGGTTCTAAACAACAGAGGCTTTGTCACATCCGTATAAACCGTCTCGGGATAGATGGATACCAGATAGACATTCTTCAGACTGTTGGTACCGCGAAACTCGATGTAGTCCCGCATCCCGTATTTATCCACCATGGTGGTTTTCAGGTAGATGTACTTGCTGTCGCCGTCGCTTCCCAAAACCTTGCTCTTGGCACTCAGATCCGTGATATTCTTCAGGGAGACCTTATCCGCTGCCATTTCCGTCAACAGTTCAAAGATATTGCGGTACATTTCCCCGTAATCCACAAACATCTTTGTATCCCGCAGGAAAATATCTCCTTCTCCGGAAACCAGAAAGAGATCTCCGGTCTCACGCAAATGTTCAAAGGCTTCCGTCTCAAAGAACTCCGTCATCCGCACCTTTGCCAAAAGCTGTCCCACCTTCTGACCGCTGACACTCACCGGCTGCAGGTAGTAGATAATACCGTTCCCATCCTCGGCGTATTCATCCTCCGCCACCCGGATGGTTGCTTTTTTCACCATAAAGACATCCTTGAGCTGCCGGGTATCCAGCTGGGTCTTGGAACCGTCGTCTCCGTACATCTCTCCGTCATCGGTAATGAAATACAAACTGTCATAGCGCTCGCCAGCATTACAGTTAGCCAGCATCCTGAACAATGCATCTTCACTTTCCAATGCGCTGGAATCTCTGCCAATGCCCTTTGCAATCTGGTTTAAGTTGTTTTTGGCATCGTCATATTCGGCCTCCAGAACGAACTCCGTGCTCTTTAGATTCTGATAGACTTCCTCAATTTTGACCGTACGAAACCGACGCTGCACATCGTAGATGTGAAGCATGAAGAGAACCATATTGATCACCAGTATCATCAGACCGATCCAAAGGATCCTGACAATGGACTGATTATCCTTCTTTTTTCCGCTTCCCCGCAATGGTTTCATAGTGCTTATATTTTACCACAGCTTCAAGAAACTTGCCACTAGAATTATGTAAAGTATTTTTCCTTCCATCCCCTGTTTTTCTGAACATTCTCCATTTGCCATTTTTCATCGGATACTGTAAAATAGATAGGGTATTTTGATGGATGAACAGGGAGGATACAGGCTTGAATATCAAACTACAGGCAGTAAAAGACGAGATCACCAAGGTGCTTCGGGGAAAGGACGATGAGATCGACATGATCCTCTGCGCCCTTCTGGCAGGGGGACATATCCTGTTGGAGGATATTCCCGGGGTAGGAAAAACCACTCTGGCAGTGGCGCTGTCCAAGGCCATGGCGCTGTCCTATCGCAGAATGCAGTTTACCCCCGACGTCCTTCCCAGTGATATCCTGGGCTTTTCCCTTTTGGATAAGCAGACCGGAGAATTTACCTACAGACCCGGTGCCATCTTTACCAACCTGTTTCTGGCAGATGAGATCAACCGTACCTCTCCCAAGACCCAGTCTGCTCTTTTGGAGGTTATGGAGGAGGGCAGCGTTTCCGTAGATGGTGTGACCCGCACCCTGGAGCAGCCCTTTTTCGTCATTGCCACCCAGAATCCCATCGGTGCTTCCGGAACCCAGAAGCTTCCGGACTCCCAGCTGGACCGCTTTTTCATCCGGCTTTCCCTGGGCTACCCGGATCATCAGTCCGCCACCGAGATCCTCATGGGACATTCCTCCCAGAGCATGGATCAGGTGCAGGAGGTCATGACCGGAGAGGAAATTATGCAGATGCAGACCCAGGCGGCCTCCGTTTATGCTGCCCCTGAGCTTTTGGAATACATCGTGTCCCTGACGGAAAAGACCAGGGACTTTGAATATCTGGCACAGGGCATCAGCCCCAGAGGCAGTATTGCCATCTTAAAGCTTGCCAAGGCCTATGCCTACTACATGGATCGCAACTATCTGGCACCGGATGATATCCATGCCGTGTTCTACGCCGTTTGCAACCACAGGCTTCTTCTGAACACCAAGGCCAAGGCTGAGGGCCTGGGTCCGAAGCAGATCTTAAACCAGATCCTCTCTTTGGTTCCGGTTCCGAAGATCTCTGTTACCAAGCCCTGAGGATGATGGATCTATGCAAAAGTCTGTGCAAAAGTCAAAGCCGAAATTACCCATGAAGGAACAGCTCACCCGGGGTCTGACCGTAGCGGGGCTGCTTATCATCATTGCCGCCCTGTTTTTTCTTTCTACCTTCTATCGGACCTCCCTTTTTGTGTTTCTTTTGATCCTGGTAATGACCCTGCCCGTCTTTTCCTATCTGGTGGGACGCTACAGCTTTCAGAAGCTTACGGTGACTCTTACCTCTTCCACTGCTTTTTCCCTACCCGGACAAAAGGTTTTAATGAAGATCCTGCTGCAAAACGACAGTATTTTTCCCCTGCCGGATTGCCATGTCAGCTATACCGTAACCTCCTCTTACTATCCCTGCGACCGGCTTTTTTCGGTGGTAATGCCTTCCTATGCCAGGGAGACCCTTCCCATTGAGATCCCTTTGGTATTCCATCATATCGGTTGCTATCAGGTAAGGCTTCATGACTTTGAAATCTATGACTATCTGCACCTGTTCCGATTCCATAAAAAACTGACAAACGCTCTGGAGATCAAGATCTATCCCCAGGATGCGGATTTTCCTCATTTCGAGCCCTCTTCCTATGGAGAAGGCTTTGATGAATATGAGGAGACCCACCAAAAGGGCAACACCTCTTCCAACGTTACGGATATCCGGGAATACCAGCCCGGAGACAGACTGCAGAAGATCCATTGGAAGCTGAGTGCCAAGATCGATAACCTTATGGTAAAGGAAAACGAAAGCACCTCCTCCAACCAGTTTACCATCTTAACAGAGCTCTACCTTCCCTCTCCCACTGCGGATACTTTGGATGAGAGCTTAAAGAACGCCTATAACCTGTCCCGCAGCATGCTTTCTGCCGGACAGAGTCATTTTTTTACCTATTTTTGTGCGGGCAGCTCGGAATTTGAATCCACCCTGATCACCAACCGGGATCAGCTGGAGGAAGCCTTTTCCCAGTGCCTCTACCAGCGCCCCTATCCCGAGGAGGATCTGGGCCTTACCACCTACACCAGAGCATCCCTGGCAGGGGGTATCATCCTCCACGCCAGTCACAAAGGAGTCAACGATGTTATTTCGTAAAAAGCCGCAGGAAGAACCTGTAACTGCATATCCCTACGGCTTTGCCATTCCCAAGCAGCCGGAGACCGTGGTCTCGGGTAAGGGACTTGTTTGCCTGATGAAGGGTATTCTGATCTTTGCCGCAGCCTACGGTACCATCGGCGGTGTGGTATCTTCCTTCCAGCTGCCCACCAGATCCGGGCTTT
>JAILHW010000134.1 GCA_024695605.1 Lachnospiraceae bacterium
CCTATTTGAAAGTAAGCGGATCTTCGAAAATAACGGATAATCATATTCTGAGAGACGAAGAGACTTGTGATAATAATGTATATTTTTTTAGTGATGATGACTGCGTTCAGATCATCGGTAAGTTGACAGAAGGTGCATCCATCGGCGTAAACAAAGAAAAACTCTGTACCTTTACAAAGGGATGGAGCGAGTATATGGATGATCAGGATCCATTGGATTATTTTATGAGTGATGATGGATACATCGTTGTAAGGGAGGAAGATGAGTTAACCTTTGTAACAAACATTACCGAGCTTCAGGACCTGATAGATCATGCAGAGGATGGGGCTACCATCAAGCTGGAAAAGGATTATACTGCCGGGAGCAAGGATTCTAATCTAATACTTTTTACAAGAACGCTCACTTTGGACCTGAACGGACATGCTATCGATTACAGCAAAAGTAAAAGCAATGACGTTATATTATGTTGTAACAGTACACATCTGACGATCAAGGACAGCAGTAAGGATGAGGATCATCCTTATGGAAGCGGCCGGATCATCGGTTACAAAGCAGAATACTCTTGTTGTATAAATATATACAATAAAAAGACAGAGCGAAACTCCTTCAGTCTTGAAGGAGGAACGATCACAGGAGCTGGGCGTGGAGTATATGTCAATCAATGTGATTTTGAAATGTCAGGGGGAAGGATTTGCAATAACACAGCCTACGGCGTTGAAGTCAGCAATGATTCTTCGATGACCCTGTCAGGGGGGATGATCTGTCAGAATGCGGATAAAGGCGTATATTTTTCCAGCCCTTATCAGTTTACCATGAGCGGCGGGAAGATTTGCGACAATTCGGACGGAGGAGTTAGTGTAGGTAACTTCGGTAAATTTATAATGACGGGCGGCAGCATTACCGGTAACGGTGGAGATTATGGCGGCATTTATTTAAATTCCGGGTGTGAATTTACAATGACGGGCGGCTCTGTAACCGACAACTATGTAAGTGGAAAAGATGCTGCTGGAGTAATAGGTTACGGCGATATCAGTGTTTCAGGACTTGTGAATATTACCGGAAATATAAATGGGTACAATCAGGAATGCAATGTAAAAGTATCGGATAGGAAAGGGATTTCTGTCATCGGGAAATTGGATCCTGATGCAAGGATCGGGTTATCTTATATTGAAGAAGCTGTGAGTTCTTTGGGAGGATCCAATCAGGGGGATAAAAAGGATTTTCCTAAGAAGGTTAAAATAACAAACTTTTCGGAAAATGCCGATTGGGAGAATTTTATTGAGGATGAAGCGTCAACATGCCGATTGGTATATTATGACGGAGAACTGATCTGGACCGGCAAAATAGATCCGGAAATGGTTTATAAGATCACGTTTACGGACGAGGGAAATACCTATTCGACCCAATATGTGCCTACGACAAAAGTCGAAGAAAACGCTGAAGTTCAGGTTGATGCCGCTAAAATACGTGCCTATGAACCGAGACCCATCACAAAAGACGAGGAAAGTAGTGTATTTTTAGGATGGCAGAAGGATGGCGTAGATTATGATTTCTCCACTCCTGTCACAGGAGATCTTACGCTGACGGCTAAGTGGGAAAAGAAGATCGAAGTCCCTGCAGCAGCTTCCGGCTTGATCTATGACGGCAGCGAGCAAACAGGCGTTGCGGAGGGAACAGGTTATACGGTATCCGGAAACAGCGCGACAAACGCAGGTAACTATACTGCAAAAGCAACGCTTAAAAAAGGCTATGTATGGAAAGACGGTACCTACAACGTAAAGGACATTGCATGGAGCATTGCAAAGGCTTCAGCTGTGCCCGGTGCACCTTCGGTTTCCATGAATGATGTGGAATATCTGACCAAAACCGTTGGAGAGGTTAAGCTTCCCGAAAACTGGCAGTGGATAGAAGAGGATGCTTCAAAAGAACTTCCGGTAGGGCAGGCGTTTACAGCATCCGCAACCTACACGGGAGAGGATCGGGATAACTTCGAAGAAGCATGCCGCACAGTCCGGATACAGATTACGAGAAATGCCTGCAAGCATCCCCATGTGGAAGAGATACCGGAAGAAGTTCCAAGCTGCATCGAGAAGGGAAAAACAGAAGGGCAGAAATGCTCGGATTGCGGCAAGATCCTTGTAGAGCCAAAGGAAAAGGAAGCCCTTGATCATGACTGGGGAGAGTGGACTGTTACCAAGAATCCCACTGAGACAGAAGAGGGCGAAGAGGTTCGGGTTTGCAAACGCAACAAGGATCACAAGGAAACAAGAAAGATCGCAAAGCTGACTGCGAAACCCGTAACGGAGGAGAAACCCGGTGGCAGCGTAGAAGATCCCGAAGGCGGTAAGGAGACGACACAGAATCCTGTACCTGCCAAGGAAAATACGGTTCTGACTTCTCAGGAGGAGAAGGCAGAGTTTGTTGTAACTTCTAAGGAAGGTGAGGCTCCCACGGTGTCTTATAAGGCGCCTACGGATCCCAAGGCAAAGGTGATCGAGGTTCCCTCAAGCGTGACCATAGATGGTGTAACCTACAGCGTAACCGTCATTGACGAGAATGCTTTCCGAGGCAATAAGACGGTTGAAAAGATTGTGATCCCCGCAACCGTTAAAAAGCTGACGGCGAAGATGTTCAAGGGCTGCAAGAAACTGAAGTATATCATCATCAAATCCCTGAAGCTGACGGCAAAGAATGTAAAGGCCAATGCCTTTAAGGGCGTCAGCAAAAAGACAGTGATCAAGGTGCCGAAGAAGAAATTGAAAGCATACAGAAAGCTGTTTTACAAGAAGGGTCTGAATCGGAAGGTTAAGATCAAAAAATAAGCAAACAAAAATCCCTGATATTGCAGGTAGCGATATCAGGGATTCTTTTGCTTACATTTCGGAGGTGATGGCATCCCAGTGCTCGTAGAGTTCTTCCAGCTGCTTGGAAATGCCATCTTTTTTCTTGGCCAGTTCCTGTAAAAGGGGAAGATCGGTTCCGTTTTTCGGATCGGAGAGCTTTTCATCAATCTCCTTCATTTCCTCCTCCAGGGCTTCGATCTGCTCTTCGCATTTTTTCAGTTCATTTTGGAGCTTGCGCTCCTTGGCGACAGCCGCTTTTTGCTCCTCCCAGGAAAGCTTGCTGCTTTGGGAGTCGCTTGCGAGGGCTGTATTAGCTGTTGAAGAGTCTTGGACGGACAGGGTTCCTTTTGCGCCGCTTGCTATATTTTGTGCCCCGCTGTTTGCACCTTCCACGGTTTCCCGTTTTTCCAGGTAGTAATCGTAGTTACCCTTGAATTCATAGAAGTGTCTGCCGCAAAGATCCAGGATCCGGTCAGCGGTTCTGTTGACAAAGTAACGGTCATGGCTGACATAGAGTACGGTTCCGGTATAGTCGTTGAGAGCGCTTTCCAGAATTTCCTTGGATGCGATATCCAGATGGTTGGTAGGCTCATCAAGGATCAAAAAGTTAGCACCGGATAACATCAGCTTGGCAAGTGACAGTCTGCCTTTTTCTCCTCCGGAGAGAGCGGATACCCGCTTATAGACATCTTCTCCGGTAAAGAGGAAGGCGGCCAGCGTGTTTCGGATGGTGGTCTGATCCAGCTTGGGATAGGCATCCGAGATCTCATCAAATAAGGTCTTGCTCTCATCAAGCTCCTGGTGCTCCTGATCGTAGTAGCCGATCTGCACTCTGGCACCCACGGTAAACTGTCCTTCGTCGGCATCCTCTAAGGTGGTCAGGATCTTTAGAAGCGTTGTTTTTCCCGTGCCGTTTTTCCCGATGATGGCAACGTGCTCGCCCTTGGTGATCAGAAAGGAAACATCGGAAAACAGGTGATTTTCCCCAAAGCTTTTGGAAAGGTGGGAGACCTCCAGTACATCCTTGCCGCTTTCAGAGATGGGATCCAAAGACAGGTGCATTTTATCCCTAAGGACCTCGGGCTTATCGATCCGCTCCATCTTTTCCAGCTTTTTCTCACGGCTCTCGGCACGCTTTATGGATTTTTCCCGGTTAAAGGATTTGAGCTTTGCGATGACGGCTTCCTGATGGGCGATCTCAGCCTCTTGTTTATAGTAGGCATTCAGTCTTGCTTCATAGAGCTGGGCGGCCTTTTTGGCATATTCCGTATAATTGCCCTGATAGGTGCGAAGGGTGCGCTCCTCGATGGCGATGACCTTGGATACGATGGCATCTAGAAAGTACCGGTCATGGGAGATGAGAAGCACCGCGCCCCGATAGTTTTTCAAAAATCCCTCGAGCCATTCGATGGATGCGATATCCAGGTGGTTGGTAGGCTCATCCAGGATGATCAGATCGGGATTTTGGAACAGGATCTTTGCCAGATGGGCTCTGGTTTTCTGTCCGCCGGACAGGGTATGAACGGGCTTTGTAAATTCCTCCTCCGAAAAGCCCAGACCCTTTAGGACACCGGTCAGAAGGCTTTTGTACTGATAGCCGTCCTTTCGCTCAAATTCGTTATGAAGAGCAGTGTATTGCTCGATCAGAGAAAGAAGCCCCGGGTCATCGGCAGAAGATGTGGCCTGTTTTTGATGCATCTCATCCTCAAGCCGGGAGAGCCGCATTTCCATCTGCACCAGATCCTCTCTGGCAGTCAGCATCAGATCGTAGATGGTAAGGTCGCAATCCTCCTCATTTTCCTGGGCCAGATACCCCCAGGTCTTATCCTTGGCAAAGGTAACGGTGCCTTCGTCCATGGGCTCTTTTCCCAGAAGCATTTTCAAAAGGGTGGTCTTTCCCATGCCGTTGATCCCGACGATGGCAGCCTTTTCATGATCCTCCAGGATAAAGGAGGCATTTTTGAATAAGGGGTGCCCCGGGAAGCTTTTTTCTATGGATTGACACGACAGGATCATATATATCTACTCCTTTTTTGGCCCATTCGGGCAGGTAACTGTTTCTGTAAGGCGGGTGTTTCAAAAAACCTTATCTATCATACCCTATCAAGCCGATATTCACAAGAAAAAAGCGTATCCGTTTTCTTCGTTTTATGGTATAATGACCTGTAGTTTGTGGAAAAGGAAAGATTTTATGAGCAAAAAGAAAAGAAGACCCATAGTGGCCGTGGTTGGACGGCCAAATGTGGGCAAATCTACATTTTTCAATGCGATTGCCGGAGAGCGGATTTCTATTGTGAAGGATACGCCCGGTATTACGAGAGACCGGATCTATGCCGATGTGACCTGGCTGGATAAGAGCTTTACCATCATCGATACCGGCGGTATTGAGCCGGATTCCAAGGATATCATCCTCTCCCAGATGCGTGAGCAGGCACAGATCGCCATTGATACGGCGGATGTGATCCTGTTTATGGTGGATGCCAAGCAGGGGATGGTGGATGCGGATGACAAGGTGGCGGATATGCTCCGCCGCAGTCAAAAGCCCGTGATCCTCGTGGTCAACAAGGTGGACAGCTATGAAAAACAGCAGCTGGACGTCTATGAATTCTACAATCTGGGTATGGGTGAGCCCTTTGCGATCTCAGCCGCGAACAGACAGGGAATGGGAGACCTTCTGGATGAGGTGCTGAAGCAGTTCCCTGAGGATGCGGATACCGAGGAAGAGGATGATCGGACCCGGATCGCCATCGTCGGAAAGCCCAACGTTGGGAAGAGCTCCATCATCAACAAGCTCATCGGAGAGGACCGCCTGATCGTTTCGGATATTGCGGGGACCACCAGGGATGCAGTGGATGCGGTGGTCAAGCATAACGGGAGGGAGTACATTTTTATCGATACGGCGGGACTTCGCAGAAAGAATAAGATCAAGGAAGAATTAGAGCACTTTATGATCGTGCGGACGGTTACCGCGGTGGAGCGTGCGGATATTGTGATCCTCGTGATCGATGCCACCGAGGGCGTTACCGAGCAGGATGCCAAGATCGCCGGAATTGCCCACGAGCGGGGCAAGGGCGTGATCATCGCCGTCAATAAATGGGATGCGGTGGAAAAGGACAATAAGACCACCAGGGAGTTTGAGAAGGATATCCGAAATACCCTGTCCTTTATGACCTATGCGGAGCTTTGCTTTATCTCAGCTGCAACAGGCCAAAGGCTCGGAAAGCTCTATGATCTCATCGATATGGTAGAGCAGAGTGCTTCCCTTCGGATCGCCACCGGTGTGCTCAATGAGATCATGGCAGAGGCTACGGCTCTGCAGCAGCCGCCCAGTGACAAGGGCAAACGGCTCAGACTGTTTTATATCACCCAGGCCTCCATTAAGCCGCCTACCTTTGTGATCTTTTGCAATGATAAGGAGCTGTTCCATTTCTCTTATCAAAGATATATCGAAAATCAGATCCGTGAGACCTTCGGCTTTCGCGGAACGCCCTTAAAGCTTGTGATCAGAGAGCGCAAGGACAAGGAGTAAGGGCTTAACAAACTAAGGAAAAGTGAAAGGTAGTTGCTATGTTACAGCGGATTGTATGTCTGGCGATCGGATATGTGTTCGGTCTCTTCCAGACGGGATTTTTTTACGGAAAGCTTCACGGGATCGATATTCGGCAGAAGGGGAGCGGGAATATCGGTACCACCAATTCCCTTCGTGTGCTTGGAAAAAAAGCGGCACTGATCGTGCTTTTGGGGGACTGTTTCAAGACTGTATTTGCGATGCTTTTAGCGCATGCGCTCTTTGGCAAGGCGGCTCCCGAAATGGACAATATCCTGCAGCTGTATGCGGGACTTGGTGCGACGCTGGGACACAATTTCCCGTTCTATATGAATTTTAAGGGCGGAAAGGGCATTGCGGTTTTGGCCGGGATGTATGTATCTGTCTGGATCACGGATACGTGGATCCCGTTTGCGATTGGCTTTGTGCTGTTCTTTTCCCTCTTTTTTGCTACTCATCTGGTATCCCTGGCATCCCTTTCGGTATCCACGCTGTTTTTCGTTGTCATCGTGGTACTGGAGCGGATCGGACGGATTTCGGTATCGCATCCTGCCGGCATGATCGAGCTTTATGTGCTGGCGGCGATCATCATGGTAATGGCATTTTTCAGGCACAAGGAGAACATCCAGAGGCTTTTGAAGGGAGAGGAGAGAAAGACCTATCTGGCCCACAAGAATAAGGTGGACTGATCTTATAGCAGAAAGAAAAAGCAGGAGGTTACAGGTATGGCAAAAGTTTCAGTGATCGGAGCGGGAAGCTGGGGGACAGCGCTTTCCAAGGTGCTTGCTGACAATCAGCATGAGGTAATGGTGTGGTCCATCCTTCAGGAAGAGGTGGATGATCTGGCAAAATTCCATGAGCACAGGTCAAAGCTGCCCGGGGTTAAGCTTCCGGAGAGCATCTCTTATACGACGGATCTGAAAAAGGCCTGTACGGATCAGGATGTTCTGATCATGGCAGTTCCGTCCATGTTTGTCAGAAAAACGGCCAATTCTATGAAGGATTTGGTAAGAGACGGACAGATCATCGTCAATGTGGCAAAGGGGATTGAGGATGAAACCTATCTGACGCTGACCGAGATCATCCAGCAGGAGATCCCGCAGTCGGTAGCCTGCGTTTTATCGGGACCTTCCCACGCAGAAGAAGTGGGACGGGAGCTCACCACCACGCTGGTAGCAGGAGCTAAGAAAAAAGAAGATGCGGAGATGATCCAGAATCTGTTTATGTGTGATTATCTCAGGGTTTATACCAGCTCCGATGTCCTTGG
>JAILHW010000148.1 GCA_024695605.1 Lachnospiraceae bacterium
TCGTACTGCTCGTCCTCGTACTGTTCGTCCTCGTACTCTTCCTCTTCGTACTGCTCGTCTTCGTACTCCTCGTCCTCGTACTCGCCGTCTTCATACTCCTCGTCTTCGTACTCCTCGTCCTCGTACTCCTGATCCTCATACTGCTCGGGATCATACGCTTCCTCTTCATACTGCTCTCCGGCCTCATCCTCCAGGCCGGTCACTTTTCCGAGGTAGATATTGCCGGTCTGGCGCTTGATCTGCTCGAGGTCCTTTTCGGAGATGGTCCTCGTAGCTCCGCCGGTATCCGCATCAATGATCTTGACAAAGTTCTCATTGGGAGTGATCAGGGATTTTTTCAGATCCACGATCAGCTCGCTCATGGACTGGTATCTGCGGTCCGGGCTCTTCTGGGTACATTTGAAGATGATCTGCTCCACGCATACCGGGATCTCGGAAACAAACTCTCTGGGAGAAGGCATCTCCTCCTGGATATGGCGGATCGCGATGGCGACCGTCGTTTCTCCGTCAAATGGAACACGTCCCGTGAGCATCTCATACATGGTGCAGCCCAGAGAATAGATATCACTTCTTTCATCGGAAAAGCCGCCCCTTGCCTGCTCCGGTGAGGTATAGTGCACCGAACCCATCACGTTGGAGGTGATGGTGTTGGAGGTGGCTGCCTTTGCGATACCGAAGTCCGCGATCTTGACCTTTCCTTCCTTCGAAATCATGATGTTCTGCGGCTTGATATCCCTGTGAATGATATGGTTATTGTGTGCCGCCTCGATACCCATGGATACCTGGATCGCAATGCTGATGGCCTCTTTTACGGAAAGCCTTGCCTTTTTCTCGATATAATTCTTCAGCGTGATGCCTTCCACAAGCTCCATCACGATATAGTGGGTATCGCCCTCCTCTCCGACATCATAGACATTTACGATGTTCGGATGGGTCAGTCTGGCCGCTGCCTGTGCTTCCACACGGAATTTGGAAACAAAATTGGTGTTTTCCGAAAACTCCGACTTGAGCACCTTGATCGCCACATACCGGTTCAGCTTGTTGTCCTTTGCCTTAAAGACATCACTCATTCCGCCGGTGCCGATCTTCTCGAGCACTTCATAACGATCTCCCATTACCATTCCGATTGTAATCATTCTTTATTCACCTCGTCTGAATAAGGACGCACTAAAACAACGCCGATATTATCCTTACCGCCGTTTTCATTTGCCTCATCTATCAGGGCATGCGCCGTTTCTACCAATGTTTTATCATTCGGGAATTTGTTGAGGATCTCCAAGATCCTGCGATCCTCCACCATGTTCGTAAGGCCGTCACTGCACATCAGGATCTTATCCGAAGGATTCAGCTCCACAGTGAAAAAATCGACCTCCACGGTTTCGGTTGCACCGATCGCCCGGGTAATGATATTTTTATCCGGATGCAATCTGGCTTCCTCCCGGTTCAATCCGCCGAGCCGGATCATCTCCTCTACAAGGGAATGATCTCTTGTGATCTGACGGATCTCCTTGCTGTTTGCCACATATAAACGGGAGTCACCGACATTGGCCACCTGCAAAAATCTTCCGATCACGGTGGCAACCACAACGGTCGTACCCATTCCGTACAGGTTCGGATCCTCTGCGGCCCGCTCGCGGATCTCTTTATTGGCTGTCTGGATCGCCTTCTTGATGATGATAGAAGGGTTCTTCTCAAAGGAAGCCTTGATCTCCCTTTCGATGGTCTCTACGGTGTAGCGGGATGCGTAATCTCCCGCCTTATGACCGCCCATGCCATCGGCAACAATAAACAGATTCGGCATATTTCCAACCGGAGTGGAGGAGCAATATACAAAATCCTGATTCAATTGTCTTCTGCGTCCGATATCCGTGACGGAATAAGCCTTCAGCAACCGGGTTTCCTCCCAAAAAAACAAACTCTGTTATATCCTATAACTATATGTCCTTCCAATATAGAAAGGTTACAACTCAAATACACATTTTACCATAGAAATGAAAAAAGGACAAGAACCTATGTCTTTTCAGTCCTCGCCCTCTAAACGTACCTTTCTTCGAAGCTGACCGCAGGCCGCATCGATATCCGCCCCTATGGTCCTTCGTATGGTCGCATTGACCCTGTTTTGTTCCAGTTTGTCCGCAAAGGCCTTGGCAGCCCTTCGGTCCGGTGCCCGGTAGCCTGCCTCCGTCACGGGATTGACCGGAATCAGATTGACATGTGCTCCCGCCCGCAGCGCCAGCTCACTCAGGTTTTTTACATCCTCATCAGAGTCATTCACCCCTGCGATCAGGCTGTATTCAAAGGTCACCCTGCGGCCCGTGATCTGCCCGTAATCCGCCACCGCTCCTACCACCTCATCCAGCGTGTATTTATGTGCGATGGGCATGATCTGTTTTCTCTTTTCATCCGTAGGCGCATGCAGGGAAAGCGCCAGCGTGATGGCAAGCTTTTCCTGTGCCAGCGCCCGGATCTGCTCCACCAACCCGCAGGTGGAAACCGTGACGTTCCGCTGACTGATATGCAGGCCGTTTTCATCCGTCAAAAGCTGCAGAAAACGCATCAGATTGTCATAGTTGTCCAGTGGCTCACCGGTGCCCATGACCACCACGTTGCTGACACGCTCCCCGGTGTCCCTTTGGATCCTGTAGATCTGATCGAGCATCTCGGAAGGCGTCAGGTTTCTGACCAGTCCCCCGATCCCGGAGGCGCAGAACTTACAGCCCATCCGGCACCCCGCCTGGGAAGAAATACAGACACTGTTGCCGTGGTGATAGGGCATCCACACACTTTCGATCATCTGCCCGTCCGAGAGGGCAAACAGATACTTCCTGGTGCCGTCCAGCTTGGAGATCTGAAGTCTTTCCGTCTGAAGGCAGGTAAGGACGCACTCCTTTGCCAGCATCTCCTTCATGCTTTTGGGTAGATTCCCCATCTCCTCAAAGCTTCCTGCAAGGTGTCTGTGCATCCATTCATAGAGCTGGGCTGCCCTGTATTTTTTCTCGCCTTTTTCCAGGAGGAAGGCTTCCAGCTCTTCCTTGGTCAGGCTCTTAAGATCCATCATATTCTGGTTCATCCTTCCGGTTTTTGAAACACGGCGATATAAAAGCCGTCGCTCTCATCGAGCCCGGGCGTCATACGAAGCTCCGAGCGCTTTGTAAACTCTGTTTCGGCCAGCAGCCAGTCGCGGTTATCCTCATTCTCCTCCCTGGTCATGGTACAGGTGGAATAGACCAGCTTCCCGCCGGGCTTTACATACCGGACTGCCTGCGAAAGGATCTGCCTTTGCAGCTGCTGGAGGCTTGCGATCTTTTCCGGCGAGATATGGTATTTGATATCCGGCTTTCTGCCCATCACGCCTAGTCCGCTGCAGGGAAGATCCGCGATCACGACGTCGGCTTTTTCGATCAGATCCTCCTGACACTGTCTTGCATCCCAGACTCTGATCTCCAGGTTATCAAAACCGCTTCTTGCTGCATTTTCCCGGATCCTATCAGCTTTTTCCTCTGTCAGATCGCCGCAGATGACAAAGCCCTTTCCTGCTGCATCATCCTGTTCGTCCATAGCGGCCAGCACATCCGCCGCATGCAGGCTTTTGCCGCCGGGAGCGGCGCAGACATCCACCACCAGATCGCCCTTTTTCAGCCCTGCGTTTTCCACGACCATCATGGAGCCGATATCCTGGAAATACAGATATCCCTGCGCATATCCCGGCAGGTTTTCAATGCCGCTCACGCCCTCCAAAAAGTAAGCGTATGCTAACTTTTCTGACGCTCTTACGGTAATGCCCTGCTGCTGCATCTTCGCAAGCAGGTCTCTTTTTTCCTCCTCCGTCATCCGCCTTGACAGGCGCACGCAAAGCGGTCTTTTTTCAGAAAGTGCAGAAAATACCTTTTCGGGATGCTCTGCCTGCTCAGAAGGCAGAGCATCCAGTATCTGATCCACAAGCCATTCGGGAAAAGAATAGGCCACAGCCAGATACCGAATCCTGTCCTGTTTCGGATCCGGAAGACTGATTTCATCCTTTTTCCGGTCCAGTGAGCGAAGCACACCGTTAACAAAGCCGGACAGACTCTGCAGCCCTCTCTTCTTTGTCAGCTTCACTGCTTCGTTCACGGCCGCCGAAGAGGGAATGTCCTCGGCAAAGAGGATCTGATAGGCGCCCATCCGAAGGATCGCGCGGATCACAGGCTTCATCTTTGCCGTCTTTGTTTTGGAAACGACGTCCAGATAATAATCAAGACGAATCAGCCATCTGACACTTCCCTCGCAGATCCGTCTGATAAAGTATTTTTGTGCATCCGGCAGATAGCCGTATTTTTTCAGGGCGCCGTCAAGCACCTCATTGCAGAAGGCTCCCTTTTCCCAGATCTCCAAAAGAAGCTCTAAGATGATCTGCCTTTGGCTGACCTGATTTGTCTTATCCGTCAAAACGCTCTCCTTTCGAAAGGCTGTGCCCCAACAGATAGTCACGGCTTGCCATTCTCTTTTTCCCCTCCGGCTGTAGCTCTAAGATCCGAAGAATGCCCTGCCCGCAGACAACGTCAATGCCTTCCTTGGAAACACCCAAAACCTGTCCCGGCAGAATGCCTGAAGGATCCTCTGTCGTATCTCCCGGCTCCAAAACTCTGCTCTTCCAGATCTTCAGTGTCTTTTCTCCCTGTCTCACAAAAGCACCGGGCCAGGGATCCAGGCCGCGGATGCGGTTAAACAGGCTTCTTGCATCCTTTGAAAAATCCAGCTTTCCGTCTTCTTTTTTCAGCATTTTTACATAGCTGGCCTTCGCATCATCCTGCTTTTGCGGTGTGACCTTCCCATTTTCCAGCAAGGGAATGGTCTTAACCAAAAGCTCAGCTCCGGCCTGCATCAGAGCTTCAAACAGGCTTCCTCCCGTTTCCTCATCCGAGATCGGATACTCACATGTGGTCAGGATATCTCCCGTATCCAGGCCTTCCGCCATCTGCATGATGGTTACGCCGCTTACGCTCTCTCCATCCAGGATTGCCTGCTGGATTGGGGCGGCTCCCCTGTATTTGGGAAGCAGCGATGCATGGACATTGATGCACCCAAGCCTCGGCAGCTCAAGGATCTCTTTGGGAAGGATCTGCCCGAAAGCAGCCACCACAAACAGATCCGCCTGCGTCTGTCTGAGGGTTTCGATCACAGCAAGATCTCCTCTGATCTTCTCCGGCTGCAGCACGGCCGAGCCATGCTCCAGCGCACACACCTTAACCGGTGAGGGGACCAGTTCCTTTTTTCTGCCCTTGGGGCGGTCCGGCTGGGTCACCACAACCGGGATCTCATATCCTGCATCATACAGGGCCTGTAAACAACCACGGGCAAAATCCGGGGTTCCCATAAATACGATCTTCATTCCAATTTCCTTTTCTGCTCTTATTCGGCATCCTCATCGGTATTTTCATCGGTATTTTCATCGGCATCCTCGTCGATCTCCTCGAACTCCTCGCCTACGTTTTTCAACTCGCCCTCTACCAGCTCCGTATAAAGGTGTCCGTCCAGATGGTCGATCTCATGGCAGAATGCCCTTGCCAGAAGCTCCTCGCCCTCGATCTCAAAGGGCTCCATATTCACGTTACAGGCCCTTACCTTGGCATAGTTCGGCCTTGTCACAATACCACATTTTCCCGGAACGGAAAGGCATCCTTCCTGGCCCGTCTGCTCCCCCGAGGTCTCGATGATCTCCGGATTGATGAGCACGATGGGACTGTCCTGCTCGGGGCTGCAGTCGACCACAACGATGCGCTTTAAGATCCCCACCTGGGGAGCCGCAAGACCCACGCCGGAAGCATCATACATGGTATCGAGCATATCGTCGATGAGCACCCGAAGTCTCGGGGTGACCTCCTTTACCTCCTTGCAGGGTTTATTCAGGATCGGATCTCCGATCTCTCTGATCTTTCTGATTGCCATAGTCTTTTTCCTTTCTCAATACCCCGAAATGGGGTCAAAATCAAACAAAAGTGAAAATCCCTCGGCGGCCTTTTTGACCTTTTCCACCTTCATTTCCAAAAGATCCTTCGCCCGGATCAGCACCTGCATATCGGGGCTTTTGACATAGACTACCTGACGATACCGATCCTTTATTTTGCCGATGGATGCCGGCGCAGGGCCGAGTACCTGCGGCCTTTGGGGCTTTTCATAGACCTCTGCCAGTCCCTGAAACAGCCACCCGGCAAAGGCAATGAGCTTTTCTTCATCCTCCCCTGTCATCAGTACGCAAAGTAGATGTACAACAGGCGGAAAGCCCATCATCTCACGGTCCGCGATCTCTTCCTCATAGAAGCCTTCATAATCCTGCTGCGCCGCCCTTTGGATGGCAAAATGCTCCGGCTGATAGGTCTGTATGATCGCCTCTCCCTCTCTCTCGGCCCTGCCTGCCCTGCCGACGGCCTGTGTCAACAGCTGGAAGGTCCGCTCCGGAGCCGTAAAATCCGAAGCAAACAAGGAAAGGTCCGCTGCCAGAATACCCACGAGGGTTACCATGGGAAAATCATGTCCCTTGACGATCATCTGGGTGCCGATCAGGATATCCGCCTCCTGTGCCGTAAACGCAGCGAGGATCTTGTCGTAATCCTCCTTCTTTCTGGTGGTATCCGCATCCATCCGAAGCACCCGGGCAGCGGGAAACATCTTTTGCACTGCCTCCTCGATCTGCTGGGTTCCGGCCTTAAAGCCGTAGATGTAGGGAGAATCACAGGCCGGACAGCGCTTTACCTTCGGCGTTTCATAGCCGCAGTAATGACAGATCATCCGGTCCTTGTGATCCGATAAGGATACATCGCAGTGCGGGCATTTGAGTACCTCTCCGCAGCTTTTGCAGGAAACAAAACCTGCGATCCCGCGACGATTTAAGAATAACATAATCTGTTCTTTTCTGGCAAGCCGATCTGCCATTGCCTCGGAAAGCGGCCTGCTGAACATGGAAAAGTTACCCTCTGCTAACTCTTTTCGAAGATCCGCGATCTGCACACCCGGCAGATGCGCTTCTCCGATCCGCTCCTTCAATGTATAGAGCAGATACTCTTTGTTTTTTGCCTTATAGTAGCTGTCCAGTGAAGGCGTTGCCGAGCCCAAAAACAGCCCCGCACCCGTTACGCTGCACAGATACTGCGCCACCTCTTTGGCATGGTATCTGGGCATCTGGTCACTCTTATAGCTGGTCTCATGCTCCTCATCTATGAGGATCAGACCCAGATTCTCAAAGGGCGTAAACAGTGCGCTTCTCGGGCCGATCATGATCTGCACCTGTCCCTGCTCCACACGCCGAAGCTGATCGTATTTTTCTCCGGCAGACAGCCTGGAATTCAGGATCGAGATCACATCCCCGAACCGTCTGTAAAACCGTCGCACCGTCTGATAGGTCAGCGCGATCTCCGGGATCAGCACGATCACCTGTCTGCCGCGCCTGAGCATCCCTTCGATGATCTCCATATAGACCTCGGTCTTGCCGGAGCCCGTAATGCCGTGCAAAAGCGCAGGCGTCCGTTCCCCTGCATCAAAGCGCTTCAGATAATCCTCTACGATCTCCTGCTGGGCAGGGGTCAGCTGTTTTTTCTCAGGCTCCTTTTCCCGAAACCGGATGGGGTTGCGAAAGCTCTGATAGCTTTCTATCTTCAGGATCCCCTTCTTTTCCAGTGAGGTAATGGTCTGCGCGGAAACCGCAAGCTGTCCGGTCAGATAGGAAAAACTGATCCCCGCACCCTGCGAAAGGGCCGAAAACAGTCTTACCTTTCCGCTCTGTCCCTTCAAAAACGCTTCCCGCCGAAGCAGCTCTGCCTCCTGCTCAGACACAGCAAGCGATACCTCCCGGTAGATGACATCCTTCATCTTTTTTTTCACCGGAAGAACGGTCTTCAGCGCTGTGATCATCGTAGATCCGTAGCGGTTTTTCATCCACCAGGCAAGGCCGATGCTGCGCGCAAGCGCCGGCATTTCACCCTCCTCGATCCCCTCGATCTCCTTGAGCTTTGCCGGATCGATATCCGTCGTATCCCCAAGCTGTGTCACATAGGCCTGCCGTCTGGTATTTCCTCTTCCGAAGGGGACGCTCACGCACTGTCCCACACTGATCACATCCCGCAAATGCTCCGGCACCTTGTAGGTAAACATCCGGTCCACGCTTTCATGGGAAATATCTATGATCACCCGGGCGAAGCAATCTTTTTCCTTCATCCGTTAAGCCAGCCCCTTTTCCTTCTTAATCTCTTCTATGATCACGCGCTCATCCATGGGATACTTCACGCCTTTGATCTCCTGATAATCCTCATGTCCCTTTCCGGCAAGGACAATGAGATCACGCGGCAGCGCATGATCGATACAATAGCGGATGGCCTCCCTGCGATCGGGAATCTCCACGTATTTGCCCGCTGTTTTGCCGATCCCCGTTTTGATATCGGCAATGATATCCATCGGGTCTTCGTTTCTCGGATTGTCCGAGGTGATCACCGTCAGATCCGCAAGCTCCCCGCTGACCTCCCCCATCTGAAAGCGCCTGTCTCTTGCTCTGTTTCCGCCGCAGCCAAACAGACATACCAGCCGCCCCGGATGGTATTCCTTCAGGGTTTCCAGAAGGCTTCGAAGGGACATGGCATTGTGGGCGTAGTCGATCAGCAGTGTATAGTGATCCTCTATCGGCACCATTTCGATCCTGCCCTTGACCTTTGCAGCCGCGATGGCCTGCGCCATCGTCTCCCGATCCACGCCGAAGTGATCGCAGATCGCAATGGCACAAAGCGCATTATAAACGGAAAAGCGTCCGGGCGTATGCAGGGACAGTTTTGCCTCTACACGCCCCTCTGTCTGAAACTCGATCCCGAGAAATCCCTTGCCCTCAATGAGCTGCAAATCCTTTGCCCGGTAATCCGCGCCCTCCGAAAAGCCGAAGGTTTTCAGCTCGCATGTATGATCCTTTGTGACCTCCTGCCAGTTTTCATCATCGCAGTTGACGATACCGATCCTGCACTGCCGAAACAGAAGGCTCTTGCAGTAGCGGTATTCCTCAAAGTCCTTGTGCTCAGCCTTTCCGATATGGTCCGGTGAAAGGTTGGTAAAGATCCCGTAGTCAAAGACAAAGCCCCGGGTCCGGTGCAGCTTAAGCGCCTGCGAGGAAACCTCCATCACCACCGTATCACAGCCCTGCCTTTGCATCCTGTCAAAGTACTCCTGCACCAGATAGGATTCCGGCGTGGTATGGTCGGCATGGATGTGCTCATCGCCGATGATGATCTCAATGGTACCGATGAGTCCCACCTTTCTGCCTGCCTTTTCCAGGATCGAACGGACGAGGTACGTTGTGGTGGTCTTTCCCTTTGTTCCGGTGATCCCGATGATGGTCATTTTCTCTGCCGGATAAGAAAACCAGGAGGCCGAAACCTCGGCAAGGCCGATCCGGGTATCCTCCATCTGTAGGATGGTCAGGTTCTCATTTGCAGCAAGCTCCGGATACTCCTTCCGGATATCTCTTTGCACCAAAATGGCGGCTGCTCCTTTTTGTGCAACCTGGATAGCAAAGCTGTGCCCGTCGGAATTTTCTCCCACAACGCACACAAAGAGCTTTCCCTCCTGCTCCCTGCGGGAATCATATTCCACACCCGTAACAGATGTATCCAAATCCCCCTGCAGCAGTGTATAGTCTGATCTTTCCAATAATTGTCTGATTGTCTTCATACGATCCTCCAGTCTCTGTCCTGTATCAATCTCCTGCCACGGCCCAGTCTTCGATCACGACCTGCAGGGTTTTCTGTGACAGATATTCATTGATCTGCGGCCTGTATAAGATGTGCAGCCTGCCCGTGTTTTCGGCATCCTCTGCAAAGCGGCCGGCATTCTGAAAGCAGATGGCATCGATCCGCATGCCGCTCTCATCCGAAAGTATGCATTTTGCCACGTTCCGATCCTTTCCCATGATCCTGACAGGGGAGCAGACGTTTACATCCCTTCTTCCGAACAGCGGCCTTCTGTTGCCCGTACCGCAGGGCTCCAGCAGCGAAAGCTGCCCGATCAGCTGCTCTGAAATATAGGAAAAGGGCATGTTGCAGTCCAGCAATATCTCCCGCTTCATCATAGACGGATCAATTTCAGGATCCTCATTCAGCCTGGCTTCAAAGGCTTTCAGGTTCTCTTTTAAAAGCGTCATGCCCGCTGCCAGCTTATGCCCGCCGAAGCCTGCCAGAAGGTCCTGTGCCCGGTGCAGTCCCCTGCTGATATCATACCAGCCTGTGGACCTGGCCGAGCCCTTGAGCATCCCCGGCTCATTGGCATCCGTCAAAACGATGGCCGGTCTGTCATAGCGCTCCCGCAGCTTTCCCGCTACGATCCCTGCCAGACTTTCATGACACTGCGGCAGATAGACCACGATCACAAAGGATGCCTTTTCTCTTTTTTCCAGCTCACAGATCCCCATTGCCACAGCCTGTTCCGTCATGCGCTTTCGCTCTTCGTTCAGCTCCACCAGCTGCAGTGCGATCCTTTCTGCCTCTTCCTCGTCCTTCTCACAGAGCAGGGAAAAGCCCGTCATGGCACTTTCCAGTCTCCCCGAGGAATTCAGACAGGGGCCGATCAAAAATCCCATATGATAAGCCGTCAGGGGCTTGTCAGCAAGATCCTTTTGCAGGATCAGCTGCAACAGACCGGGATTATTCGTACGCTCCATCAGCGACAGTCCGATCCGGGTAAAGATCCGGTTCTCTCCGATCAGCGGCATCACGTCGCAAACCGTTGCAAGGCCGCAGGCCTGCAAAAGCTCGGATACCAGCCTTCCCTTCGGGTTTTGCCCGGCCTGCTCTGTCAATGCGGCAAGGTCTCTATTGGGGATATCCCAAAGCAGCTGGCAGAGCTTAAAGGCTACAACGGCGCCGCAGATCTCCGGTGCGGGATAGGCGCTGTCATACCGCTTCGGATCCACCACCGCATCCGCGCAGGGAAGGAGCTGTCTTTTTTCTCCGTCCGCATCCTCGTAATGGGGCTCATGATGATCCGTTACCACCACCGTCATGCCCTGCTCCTTTGCAAGGCGGATCGGCTCCATGGCAGCGATCCCGTTGTCGCAGGTCACCAAAAGCTCGACCCCGTCTGCTACGGCTTCCTCGATCAGCCTTTGTCCAAGCCCGTATCCGTCCGTGATCCGGTCCGGTATCCGGACACTGATCCCCTTTCCGTTTTCGGGATAGAGCATCAGAAAGCTTTGATAGAGCACAAAGGATGCCGTGATCCCGTCCACATCATAATCGCCGATGATCCGAACAGCCCGTCCGCTCTCAAGTGCCGCACGGATGATCTCTGCCGCCTTTTCCATGTCCGGCAAAAGCGACGGCTCCAAAAGATCCGAAAGCCCTCCGAACAGAAAGCGTTTCATCTCCTCCGTCGTTTCCATGCCGCGGTTTTTTAAAAGCAAAAGGAGCAGTCTGTCCACTCCCAGCTCCTCGGCCATCTCTCTGCTGATGCCCCCTCTTTGGCGCAGCACCCAGCTGACGGGGAGCTTCCAGATATCTCCGACGGGACTCTTCAGCCAGTCGGATACATTTTTTATCGTTTCCGTCATTTCCACCCTACACTCAATACCCCCGCCAGAAGGGCGGGGCATATGACTCACGCGGCGCTCGTCAAATGCTTCGCGCATGACTTTCTGCCCGCGGAAATAAAGGAAGGCCACCCGAAGCACCTGCATCGGATGGCGTCTCCCAGTTTCCTTCTTTATACGTTTTTGATCTTCAGATATTCCTTCACTTCATTCATAACCTTATCATAGTTCTTCATCAGATCCGGATGGTTCTTCTTGATGTAATCCGTCTTTCCGTCCTTGCCGGCCTGCTCTAACTTCTTGGCCTTCTCGGAAAGGGTATTGGCACCGACCATCTTCGAGGTACTCTTTAAGGCATGTACGAATACCGTGTAGTTGGGGTAATCCTCTTTTTCAAAGGAGGTTGTCAGGTCCCCTCTGGTCTTTTTCTCATTGTCCCTGAAGGAAGAAAGCAGGAAGGTCACCGTATCCTTGTCTCCTTCAGCGGCCTCAACCACCGTCGGCACATCGATATTTTTGAACTTGAATTCCTTCTCGATCTCATCCGCAACGCTCTTCCAGAGATTCTGGTAAAGCTTCTTTTCCATATCGTCGTATTCGATCATCACGTATTTGTCTTCCGGCAGATACTGTACGATCTTCTCTTCCAGACGCTTGCCCTGGATCGGCTTGGACATGTAATCGATGAAGCCCTCCTCCAGGTACATCTCCTTGGCGCCGGATACGGCATTGGCCGTCAGCACGATCACCGGGGTGTCCTTGTTGGGCGAATTCTTCATCTGCCGCAGGTTCCGAAGGGTTTCGATACCGTCCATATAAGGCATCATATGATCCATAAAGATGATATCGTACTTCAGATCCTTGGCCATCTCCAGTGCAGCCTCACCGCTGGGTGCACAGTCGATCTGGAGCTTGGTGTTCTTCAATAGTCCCTCTACCACCGAAAGGTTCATGGCATTGTCATCCACAACCAGGATCTTGGCATCCGGTGCCACAAAGGTGGTGCGGTACTTCTTGATCTTTTCATTGCTGTATGCATATTTCTCACGGAACTTGCCGACAGGCTTTCTGTCCCTGATACCCTGCTTTAAGGTAAAGGAGAAGGTAGAGCCCACGCCGTACTCACTGTGTACCTTCAGCTCGGACTGCATCAGCTCAAGCAGCTGTCTGGTAATGGAAAGCCCCAGTCCCGTTCCTTCGATATTGCGGTTTCTCTTTTCCTCGATACGCTCGAAGGAAACAAACAGCTTTTCGATATCCTCAGGCTTGATACCGATTCCGGTATCCGTTACGGAAACGATCAGATAAATAGAGGAATCGCCCGCTTCCTTCCAGTCCACCTTGAGGATCACACTTCCGTCCTCGGTATATTTTACCGCATTGGTCAAAAGGTTGATGATGATCTGCTTGAATCGGACGTCATCGCCGTAAAGCAGATACGGAATATCCTCTGCAATGATGGTCTTGAACTCCAGCTTCTTATTGACAGCCTTGATCTCGATCATGTTGATGACTTCGTTCAATGCGTTTGCGATCTCATACTCAACCGGCAGGATCTCCATCTTGCCGCTTTCGATCTTGGAAAAGTCCAGAAGGTCGTTGACGATGGAAAGCAGTGTCGTGGCTGCCTCGCGGATATTCTCCGCATATCCCTTGATCGAAACCTCGGTCGCCTCACGAAGGATGATCTCGTCCATACCCAAAACGGTATTGATAGGTGTTCTGATCTCATGGGACATATTGGCCAGGAAATTGGATTTTGCCTTGTTGGCGGCATCGGCCATTTCCTTGAGCTCACGCAGTCTCTTATTGGTCTTGTAATGCTCTGTGATATCTACCAGCCAGACAAATTTACCGGAAACATTGACATCCTCGATGGATTCCTGACGAACCTCGTAGATCTTGGAAAGGGTCTCCGAAACATATTCCTCATCCTTGAACAGACGCTCCATCTCAGGATAGGAGCTGATGTTCTTGGCGTTGACCACATCCGGGAAGAGTTCCACAAAGTCCCTGTTAAAGAATAATACGCTTTGATCATTAGACACGGCCAGAACCGGTCCGACACCGCTTCGGTCCAGAACGCCCTTGGTCGTGGACTTTACACGGTCTTCTGCCTCTCTTGCCGCCTTCTCTGCAGCGTTCCCGGTTTTTTCCTTATTCCAAAGAACGAAAAAAACAACTGCAACAACCGCACAAATCCCGGCAATGACATACCCCACCATCTTTACTTCCTCCATTTCCCTGCTATCGTGTTTACCGATCCGCTTTTACAAAAACTGCTCTGTGCCCTCACACATAAACAGCCAAACTCCCGCTTTCCCGTGCAATCCGTCATTCCATCACACAATTTGTGTCATTTCGGCAGTTTGCGTAATTCCCCATACAAAATAAAGTATAACACGGCTTTCAAAAAGTAACAAGAAAAAGAGACAAAAATGACAGTTTTTTTGTTAATTTTGCCTGATTATTGTTTTTTTCAAGAATTGCGATTTTCTATATATTAGTGTAGAAGATTTTTTTGAATTGTGATATACTAGCAACGGTTTTGTGAACGGACGGGGAAAGCCCTCCCTTTTCGCTCACTTTGTAAAGCAAAGGAGGAACAGAAAACATGGGAAAAAGAACCGATATCAAAAAAGTCCTGATCATCGGCTCCGGCCCGATCGTCATCGGTCAGGCCTGCGAGTTCGATTATTCCGGCACACAGGCCTGTAAGGCGCTTCGCAGCCTCGGGTATGAGATCGTGCTGGTAAACTCAAATCCGGCTACGATCATGACCGACCCCGAGATGGCCGATGTCACCTACATCGAGCCTTTGAACGTACACCGTCTCGAGGCGATCATCGAAAAAGAGCGGCCGGATGCGCTGCTGCCGAACCTCGGCGGCCAGTCGGGACTCAACCTTGCCGCAGAGCTTGCACAGGCAGGCGTTCTGGACAAATACAACGTACAGGTGATCGGTGTGCAGATCGATGCCATCGAGCGCGGTGAGGACAGGATCGAGTTTAAGAATACAATGAACAGCCTGGGCATCGAGGTAGCCCGCAGCGAGGTGGCCTACTCCGTTGATGAGGCACTGGCCATTGCAGACAAGCTTGGCTATCCCGTAGTTCTTCGTCCCGCCTATACCATGGGCGGCGCCGGCGGCGGACTTGTTTATAATAAGGAAGAGCTCTCCACCGTATGTGCCCGCGGCCTGCAGGCTTCCCTGGTTGGACAGGTTCTGGTAGAAGAATCCGTAACCGGCTGGGAAGAGCTTGAACTTGAGGTCGTTCGTGACAAGGACGGCAACATGATCACGGTCTGCTTCATCGAGAACATTGATCCGATGGGCATTCACACCGGTGATTCCTTCTGCTCCGCTCCCATGCTGACCATTTCCGAAGATGTTCAAAAACGTCTTCAGGAGCAGGCCTACAAGATCGTCGAGTCCATTCAGGTGATCGGCGGTACCAATGTACAGTTCGCACACGATCCCGTTTCCGACAGGATCGTAGTCATTGAGATCAATCCCAGAACCTCCCGTTCTTCCGCTCTGGCTTCCAAAGCCACCGGGTTCCCCATCGCTCTGGTTTCCGCAAAGCTGGCAAGCGGTCTGACCCTGTCCGAGATTCCCTGCGGAAAATACGGCACACTGGATCAGTACAAGCCGGACGGCGATTATGTCGTGATCAAATACGCCCGCTGGGCATTTGAAAAGTTCAAGGGTGTCGAGGATAAGCTGGGTACCCAGATGCGTGCCGTCGGCGAAGTCATGAGCATCGGAAAGAACTACAAGGAAGCCTTCCAGAAGGCAGTCCGTTCCCTGGAAAAGAGCCGCTACGGTCTGGGGCATGTGAAAAACTTTGATACCCTTTCCAAGGAAGAGCTCTTAAGACTTCTGATCACGCCCTCCAGTGAGAGACACTTCATCATGTACGAAGCGATCCGCAAGGGCGCTACCGTGGATGAGATCCACGAGATCACCAAGGTAAAGAAATACTTCATTGAGCAGATGAAGGAGCTGGTTGAGGAAGAGGAGGCACTTGTAAAGGAATTCTCCGGCAAGCTTCCCTCCGACGAAGCCTTAAAGCAGGCTAAGATGGACGGCTTCTCTGATAAGTACTTGAGCCAGATCCTGGGCATTGCCGAGGCAGATATCAGAGCACGCAGAAAAGAGCTTGGCATTGTGGAGCACTGGGACAGCGTTCATGTCAGCGGTACCGAGGACAGCTCCTACTACTACTCCACCTACATCGGTGAGGATCACAACGATGTCAAGGAAGATAAGCAAAAGATCATGATCCTGGGCGGCGGTCCCAACAGGATCGGTCAGGGTATCGAGTTTGACTACTGCTGCGTACACGCCGCACAGTCCTTAAAGAAACTGGGATTTGAAACCATCATCGTAAACTGCAATCCCGAGACCGTTTCCACCGATTACGATACCTCCGACAAGCTCTACTTCGAGCCTTTGACCGCTGAAGATGTTCTGAGCATTTACGAAAAGGAAAAACCCGTCGGCGTCATCGCACAGTTCGGCGGACAGACACCTTTGAACCTGGCTTCCGAGCTGGAGGCAAACGGCGTGAAGATCCTGGGTACCTCTCCTGCCGTAATAGATCTGGCAGAGGACAGAGACCAGTTCCGCGCTATGATGGATAAGCTGGAAATCCCGATGCCGGAATCCGGCATGGCTACCACTGTTGAGGAAGCCATTGCCATTGCAGGCCGTATCGGTTATCCCGTTATGGTACGTCCTTCCTACGTACTCGGCGGCCGCGGCATGGAAGTTGTCTATGATGATGCCAGCATGACCGGATACATGGAAGCAGCCGTAGGCGTAACGCCTGACAGGCCGATCCTGATCGACCGGTTCCTGCAGCACGCCACCGAATGTGAGGCAGATGCCATCAGCGACGGCACTCACGCTTATGTGCCCGCTGTTATGGAGCATATCGAGCTTGCGGGTATCCACTCCGGAGACTCCGCCTGCATCCTGCCCTCCAAGCACATTTCCGAGGAGCACTTAAAGACCATCCGTGACTATACCAGAAAGATCGCGGAAGAGATGCACGTAGTCGGTCTTATGAATATGCAGTATGCCATCGAGGGTGATACCGTTTACGTACTTGAGGCCAACCCCAGAGCATCCCGTACCGTGCCTCTGGTTTCCAAGGTCTGCGGTATCCGCATGGTGCCTCTTGCAACCGATATCATCACCTCAGAGCTGACCGGACGTCCTTCACCGGTACCGTCCCTGAAGGAGAGAAAGATTCCCTACTACGGTGTCAAGGAAGCGGTATTCCCCTTCAATATGTTCCCGGAGGTAGATCCGATCCTCGGACCCGAGATGCGTTCCACCGGAGAGGTACTGGGTCTGTCCCTTTCCACCGGCGGTGCCTTCTTCAAGGCAGAGGAAGCTGCCAAGGCAGAGCTTCCGTTGTCCGGAACCGTACTGATCTCCGTAAACCGTCAGGACAAACCGGAATCCGTAGAGGTTGCAAAGATCCTCGCCGACAACGGCTTCAAGATCCTGGCAACCGGAACCACCTGTGATCTTCTGGTAGAAAACGGCATCCCCGCCATCAAGGTAAAGAAGCTCTATGAGGGACGTCCCAACATCCTGGATCACATTTCCAACGGTGAGATCGATCTGATCATCAACTCCCCCGTCGGAAAGGATTCCACGCATGATGACAGCTACTTAAGAAAGGCAGCCATCAAGAACAAGATCCCTTATATCACCACCATCGCCGCAGGACGCGCCGCTGCAGAGGGTATCGACCATATGAACAAGCGCCACCTCGGCGAGCTGCATTCCCTGCAGGAGTGGCATGAGAAGATCGAGGAGATCTAAATATAAATTGCTCTGACTACACAGGCAAATATTGATGCACAATGTACAGCAAAAGGCCCCGGCAACTGCCGGGGCCTTATTTTGTATCGTCCTTGTACGGTTTCGCATTGTTCTACCCGTTTTCGTATGCTCCTGTCCGGTTTCGTATTGTCCTGCCCGTTTACGTATGCTCCTGTCCGGTTTCGTATGCTCCGAACCGGTTTTGATAGCCCTGCCCGCGTTAGCGCAGGTTCGAATTTTTGTACTCCATGCGCAGCTTGGAATAGATAAAATGCTGCCCCGGAAAGATGGTCAGATAACCGCTGAATACAAAGCTGATGGCTGCCGCAACGGCAAACAAAACGAGCCGCTCCGACCCGAACACCTCCGCCGCAAAGCAGATACTGGCGATGGGACAGTTGACGGAGCCGCAGAACACCGCGATCATACCGATGGCCGCCGCAAAGCAGGGATCGAGGCCCAAAAGCGGTCCAAACCAGCACCCAAAGGTTGCCCCGATGATCAATGCCGGGAACACGCCTCCGCCCTTAAAGCCCGATTGCAGCGTGATGCCTGTAAAGATCAGCTTTAGCAGAAAGTCATAGGGATGCGCCCTGCCATAGACAATGGCCCCCTCCAAAAGCGCAGCGCCGGATCCGTTATAGGTCTGATCTCCCACAAGGAGCGTCAAAAGAATGATGAGCGCGGAGCCGATCAGAACCTTTATATAGTCGTTTGATACCTTCTTCCGATACGCCCCTCCGACAAAGAGCATAAAGCCGCAAAACAACATGCTGACCAGCGCACAGGCCAGCGCCAGAACCCCGACCTGAAAGACCGACATTGCGTTAACAGAGGGCAGATGCATAAGGCTGCATTGCATGGGAGCAAGCCCCAGCAGCCTGATAACAAAGTAGGCAGTCATAGCCGAAAGCAAACACGGCAGGAGCGCCGCATAATAGATCACGCCCAGGCTGACTACCTCCATGGACAAAAAGGTTGCCATCAGCGGTGTTCCAAACAAGGCCGTGATCAGCCCTGCCATCCCGCACATGACAAACAGACTTCGATCCTGCTGATTCAGCCCAACCTTCCGGCTCAAAAGTGCGGAGATGCCTCCGCCCATCTGCATTGCCACACCGACCCTTCCTGCGGATCCGCCGAACAGATGCGTACAGATCGTGGACAGCAAGCTGACGATGATCACCTGAAAGGGAATGTCCTCCGTAGTCCGGACCGAATCAAAGATCAGATCCGCTCCCCGGTCCTTTGTGATCCCGAACATCCGATACAGCGCCACGATCAAAAGTCCCGATACCGGAAGCAGCCAGATCAGCCAGCTGTGCTGGCCGCGTATCTCATTGGACCATTGAATGAACAGCGAAAAGGCGCCGCCCAGACATCCGCACAGCGCTCCGGTGATCGCCGCAAAGACCGACCATCTGAAGCAGATCCTGACATAATGTAGTACCACAAGCCATCTGGTTTTTTTCATATACGCCCCGCCTATCTCACTCAAACCAAAAAACCGTCTCACAGTCTCATTATACCCGTTATCGATATCGCGGGCAACAAAATACCGCACCCTGCGGGTGCGGTATTTTCATAGCCTGTAAAAGCGTTTCTTTATTTCTTTCTTTTCTTCTTTCTCGGAGTGGATTGATAGTTCGAGGTATCCTTCTCCTTCTTTCCGGATCCGGTATAAGTGGAAGCTGCTGCGCTGCTGCTCTTTTCCTCCGCAGCCTTCTCAGCCTTGGGCTGGGCCGGCTTTCTGGAAGCACCTGCGGTAGCCACTTCCTTGGAACCGAGCTTTGTTCTCATCACATACCACAGCGCACCGGTGACACATACGGATGAGTAGGTACCTGCTGCGATACCGACCATCAAAGGTGCCGCAAAATCACGGATGCTGGATACGCCGAGGATGTAAAGCACCAGAACCATAACAAAGGTTGTCAGGTTGGAGTAGATGCTTCGTGTCAGGGTAGAGGTGATACTGCCGTCTACCAGCTCCTCAAGCTCCTGTCCCTTCTGATTTCTCAGATTCTCACGGATACGGTCAAAGATGACGATCGTGGAGTTGATAGAGTATCCGACGATGGTCAGCATACATGCGATAAAGGTGTTACCAACGCTGGTCTTGGATACCGCATAGAAGGTCAGTACCACAAGTACGTCATGCAAAAGGGCCAGTACTGCAGATGCCGCAAAGCGGATATCCGTAAATCTGAACCAGATGTAGATCAGCATGCAGAAGGTTGCGATGATGACTGCAAGGACTGCATCCCTTCTCATCTCGTTGGAAACCGTCGCACTGATGGTCTCAGCGGTAATGGACTCCTCCTTCACCTGGAAGTTATCCTCCATAGCCTTCACAAACTCTTCTCTCTCATCGACGGTAAGTGTTCTGGTCTTGATGACTACCTGCTTGGAATCATTCACCTTCTGTGTCTGCACATTGCTGTCCCCGGTGATCTTCTCTACTACAGGAACCACCTTCTCCTCAATCTGCTCAATGCTCATATCCTCATTGAACTCAACCGTGGAAGAGGTACCGCCCATAAACTCCAAAGAGAAGTTCAGGATGTTGCCGGTCTGGGATTTGTTTACGCCCATGAAGACAAATCCGAGCACGATCATCACTACGGAGATCGTAAAGAAGATTGCCTTCTTGGAAAGGAATTTGATCGGCTTTAAGATCTTAGCCTTACCGTAGAGCTTTTCATTGGTAAGCCCGATGGCATAGCAGGCATTGATCAGCAGTCTGGAGATTACCAGCGCCGTAAACATGGAAAGCACGATACCGAGTGCCAGGGTCGTTGCAAAGCCCTTGACACTTCCCGAGCCTCTCATACCGAGCACTGCAGCTGCGATCAGGGTGGTGATGTTACCATCCAGGATCGCGGACAGAGCCTTGTCAAAACCAATCTTGATGGAGGACTGCAGCGTTTTTCCGGTTGCCAGTTCCTCTCTGATACGGGCATAAATGATAACGTTGGCATCCACCGCCATACCGATGGCCAGGATGACACCCGCGATACCCGGAAGGGTCAGGGTAATATTCAAAGCGTTAATGGAAAGCAATGTCAATAATACATAGATCACAAGTGCGATCGCCGAAATGAAACCGGGCAGCAGATATACCACGATCATGATCAGGCACACGATACCGAAACCGATGGCACCTGCAATGAGGGAGGTACGGATCGCTGCGGATCCAAGCTGTGCTCCGACTACGTTGGAACGAAGCTCTTCCAGCTCCAGCTTCAGACCACCGATACGGATGGTGGAAGCAAGTCTTTCCGCTTCTTCAAAGTTCTCCATTCCGCTGATCTGTGCCTGTCCGCCGGTGATCGGCTCATTGACGGTCGGTACGGAAACAAAGGAGCCGTCATAGTAGATACCGATGGTCTCACCGTTCTGGTAAGCCTCGGTGGTTGCCTTTGCAAAAGCAGCGGTTCCCTCGTTATCGAATACCAGGGATACCACATACTGCTGATCCTTGGTTCCCTTATCGGACTGGGTACTGGTCGCCTGTGCACTGGATACATGGGTTCCGTCAAGGACGATGCCGCCGTCTCCCATGATCTCCTCGATGGTCCTGGTCAGAACGAAAGCAATGTTGCCGTCCTCGGTCACACCGTAAGAGTAGTTGGGATTGCCGTCACTGCCGTTCTGTCTGATGAAGTACAGACTTCCGGGTCTTCCCAGATCCGCCAGGATCTGATTGGCATCGGAAACGCCGGGGATCTCGATATTGATCCGGTCATTTCCCTCCTTGTAAACCTGTGCTTCGGTACTGTAGCCCTCCACACGACGTTGCAGCTTGTAGATCGTATCCGCCATATCCTCGGCATTGGGATCTTCCTCTCCCACTACCTGATAGGTGATGCTGACACCGCCAGCCAGATCCAAGCCCTGCTTGATGTTCTGCACCGATCCGGTCTTTCCTGCGTTGATTCCGAAATAAGCGACATAGCCCATTCCGCAGATCGCCAGGATAGCCAGGATCAGTACGATCACCGCTCTTGACTTCTTCATTGTATTACTCCTCCTCTTTTAGATCTTCACTCATGGCCGCCTGCATCATGATCGCACACTCGATCCTCTTTTTCTGCAGCTGACAGCCAATTTCGTAGGTGCCGTTGATATCCCCGGTAAAATGCTGGGAATTCGCCATACATCCGCCGCTGCAATAGTACTTTGCAAAGCACGTCTTGCAGGACTCCTTCGTATAGACGTTGCACCTTCCGAACTGCTCTGTCAGGTCTTTGCGAATGATCCCGTCATCCACATTGCCCAAACAGAATTCTTCCTGCCCCACAAACTGGTGACAGGGATACAGATCCCCCCACGGGGTCACTGCCAGATATTCCGTACCGCTTCCGCAACCGGACAACCTCTTATATACACAGGGTCCGCCGGACAGATCGATCATGAAATGGAAAAAGTTGAAGCCCTTTCCTTCCTTTCTGCGGCGCAGCATCTCGCTAGCGAGCTTATCATATTCCTCGCAAAGCTTCGGCACATCCTCCGGCCTTAATGCGTAGGCTTCGGAATCCTCAGCCACCACAGGCTCCACGGAGATCTGCTTGAATCCGAGATCTGCCAGATGCAGTACGTCCTTTGAAAAATCCGTATTATAATGGGTATAGGTCCCGCGTACGTAGTACTTCTCCTGTCCGCGGCTCTCGGCTACCTTCAAAAACTTCGGAACAATGGTATCATAGCTGCCCTGACCGCCTCTGAAGGGACGCATATGGTCATTGACATCCTTCCGCCCGTCGATGGACAATACCACATTGTGCATATTCTCATTGACAAACTGCAGGATCTCATCATTCAAAAGAACACCGTTGGTCGTCAATGTGAACCGGAACTTTTTGTGGAAGGGCTCCTCAAGGGACCTTCCGTAAGCGACCAGTTCCTTTACCACATCCCAGTTCATCAGCGGCTCGCCGCCGAAGAAATCCACCTCCAGGTTGGTTCGCATCCCGGAGCTCTTTACCAGGAAATCCAACGCTTTTTTGCCCACCTCAAGACTCATGATCGCACGTCTGCCATGATACTCTCCCTCTTCGGCAAAGCAGTATCTGCAGGCCAGATTACAATCATGTGCCACATGCAGGCAAAGTGCCTTTACCACCGGCTCACGGTTTTGAAAGCTCTCGATGGCTTCTTTATAGATATCCTTCGTATAGAGCATTCCCTCCGAGGCCAGTTCCCGGATCTCGGCAGCCGCTTCCGCAAGCTCATCGGCCGGATAGGGAAGACCGCTCTTAATGGCAGCGCTCTTGACCTCTTCTTCGGTAGGCTCACTGTCAAACAGGGGCTCGAGCAGCGGGATCAGATCATAGGTGATCTCATCCACCACATGCACACCGCCGCTTTCGACGTCCATTACAATATGGTAGCCATTGTTTTTGAAACAATGAATCATATCTTACCTGACCTTATCTTATTTTACGGACTCGCAGCTCTGGTTTCCAACCGTGCAGCTGGTCTTGCAGGCAGACTGGCAGGAGGTCTGGCACTCGCCGCAGCCACCCTTCTTCAGGGATTTCTTAAGGTCTCTGGTGTTTAAGGTCTTTACATGCTTCTTCATTTCGTTCTCCTTCACATTGCTTTTCACGCTTATTTTGCTGTATTTTTCGGGATTTTAGGGCGCAAAAACCCCATTTATCCCAATAACTATCCTAGTATAGCACAACTGACCTGTCTTGAAAAGTGAAAACTTGAAAATTTGACTTTCCTTTCCGCATATAGTATCTTGAAACACAGAAACCTGCTGTTTTGGCCCCTTGGCGGCCGAAAGCATCTTAAACAGGAGAACTCCATTTTGAATACCGCGATCCTTATGAAACTGATCATATTAGTGGTGCTGTTGTTTCTGTCCGCGTTTTTTTCCTCGGCGGAAACCGCTCTGTCCGCCTGCAATCCGGTTCGGATCCAGGCGCTGGAAAAGGAAGGCAACGTACGGGCAAGGCGCCTTCTTTCCATCCTCGAGCAACCGGGCAAAATGCTTTCCACCATCCTGATCGGAAACAATCTGGTAAACATCTCCATCACCTCCCTGGCCACGACTCTGACCATCGATCTGTTCGGCAGCGCCCTGGTGGGTGTGATGACCGGACTGTTGACCCTTTTGATCCTGCTGTTCGGGGAGATCGTTCCCAAGACAGGTGCCCGTCTATATTCGGAAAAGTTAGCACTGGCATACTCTTTTTGGATCAGGCTTTTGATGTTTCTCTTAACGCCCGTCATTTGGCTGATCGACGGACTGAGCAAGATCCTTCTGACCCTGGTGGGAATGGATCCCTCCAAGCGTCCTTCCGTTATGAGCGAAAAGGAGCTGATCACCTATGTGGATGCCAGCCATGAGGAGGGCGTGATCGAGACGGACGAAAAGGAAATGATCCTCAATGTATTTGACCTGAATGACTCGCTCGCCAAGGATATCATGATCCCCCGGATCGATATGACCATGATCCCGGTGCAGGCCTCCTATCACCAGCTGCAGTCCTTATTCCAGGAGACCATGTATTCCCGTATCCCGGTCTATGAGGAGGATACGGAAAACATCATCGGTATCGTAATGCTCAAGGATTTCTTCCTGGTCAAAAAGCAGGAAGGCTTTTCCATCCGCAGCATCCTGCGCGAGCCCTACTATACCTATGAAACCAAAAAGACCGATGAGCTTCTTCGGGAAATGCAGGAAAGCAGCAATTCTCTGGCCATCGTCCTGGATGAATACGGAGCTGCCATCGGACTGATCACGCTGGAGGATCTGTTAGAGGAGATCGTCGGCGAGATCCATGATGAGTATGATGAATCGGAAAAGGAACTGATCCAGACATTGGAAGACAACAGCTACCGGATCGCCGGAGCGGTGAAGGTGGATGATGTCAATGATGCGCTGCATACCTCCTTAAGCTCCGAGCATTACGATTCCATCGGTGGCCTGATGATCGAACAGCTCGACCGCCTGCCCCATGCAGGAGAAAGCGTCACCTTAGAGGGCGGCTACGTTCTGACCGCCGGGGAGATCGTAAAGAACAGGATCCGCTTTGTGGATCTGCTCCTGCCCGCTTTGGATGCGCCGGAAGCGGAGGCTGCCGCCGACGGGGAAGCTGCCGAACACGAAACAGAAGCAAAAACAGAAGAAGAGGCCTGAGCCTCTTCTTTTTTTGTCGCTTATCGTTGTTTTCTTCATTTTTGTCTTGTTTGTCGTTTTCATCACGTCTTCGCGCATCGTCCGGCAACCGCTCCCGCATATCCATCCGGAAGGCTTAGCCTGTCGATCTGTATCCGGGCATTTTCCTCCCATCCGTCTTTGGAAACCTCCGACAGCATGGCAAAGATTCCTCTGCCGTCCAGCTTGGCCGCCGCCTCCTTTTTGCACCAGGTAAACAGCAGATACGCCTGTGCTTCCTGCATCGCTCTATCTTCCTGCAGTCCGGATGCGCCCTGCAAAAAGCGTTCATATGCTGCAAGCTCCGAGTCGGATAACACCCTTTTGATCATCCCTTTTGTAAACGTCCGTGTTTTCTGAATATCCAGTCCGACAGGCTGATCGGACAGCGCCACCGCCGCCAGCTCTCCCGAATGAGAGATCGATACATACGGGATCCAAAACAGGTCCTTCCACAGACTCCCTTCGCCCTCCCAGTGACTCCTTCCATGGGAATCCGCACGCTCCCCAAGCTCCAGGTAGAACTCCTCTTCCTCTTTGCTTCTCTCCTTTAGAAGGTCTTTTATCTCATGGGTAAACAGCCGGACCGGCTCGTTTTCGGAACACGCTTCACCGGCATGTTTGCAGCACGAAAAAAAGGCCTCCCGCAGCAAAAGCCCCGCGCCGATGCATCTGGCGCGGTCCATCTTTGCCTTGCAGGCATCCGCCTTCTTTTGGCGGAAAGCGGATACCAGCCGGTAAGCCTTCTCATAGGTCTCTTGTGTTGTCAATATGCTGCAATCGCATAGCAGGATCTTCGTCATGTCATGCCCCATCCGAACCCGGCAGCAGATCCTTGCTGCTGTCTGTCAGAAGCATTACTGCTTCAGCGCTTCACGATAGAACTCTACAAATTCCTCGTAGCCCTCTGCCTCCAGCTGCTGCTTCTGAAACTTCTTGTTCTTATTCATTCTGACCATCAGCACCTGACAGCCCTCGTTTCTTTTTTCCTGTGCCCCGGCGATGGCCTCAGCCAGCTTATCGGTAGGAAGTCCCTTCTCCAAAAGGAAGGCTACCTTTTGCTGCTCTCCGGGGATCCTGAAATCCTGCTCCAGCAGGATGGTGATGATCCGTTCAAAGCCGATGGAAAAACCGCAGGCCGGGGTATCGTTTCCGGTGAACCGTCCCACCATCTTGTCATAGCGGCCGCCTCCTGCTACGCTGGAGCCGAAATCCGCCATCTCCACTTCAAAGATGGTACCCGTATAGTAGCCCATGCCGCGGACCAGTGTGGGATCAAAGACGATCTCAAAGCCCTCCTGACCTGCAGCCAGAACCGCCTCGCGGATCTGCGCAAGCGACTCACATACGCCCTCCTCCAGGGTTTCTCCCAGGGTCTGTTTCAGATAACCGAAGGGATCCTCCGTATTTTGCATGCCCTCAAACAGCGCCATGTAACGATCCACTGCTTCCTTTGCAAACTCATTTGCCAGAAGCTCTTCACATACGCCCTCCCGGCCGATCTTATCCATCTTGTCAAGGATGATATAGACACTGTCAAAGCGCTCCTCTTCAAAGCCGGAATACGCTGCCATGGCCCGCAGGATCCTGCGCTCGTTGATCCGCACCTTAAAGTTTGCAAAGCCTAACTTTCTCAGGGTAGATGTGGTGGCCAGGATCAGCTCGATCTCTGCGAGATTGGAAGGCTCTCCCAGGATATCGATATCACACTGGGTAAATTGGCGAAAACGCCCTTTCTGCGGTCTCTCCGCACGAAATACGGAGCCGATCTGCAGCGCCTTAAAGGGCGCAGGCAATTCATTGGCGTGATTGGCATAATAGCGGGAAAGCGGCAGGGTCAGGTCATAGCGAAGACCGCTGTCTGCAAAATCGTTTTCCTGCTTTGTTCCCTCTGCTTCCATCGCCGAGGTGAGCTTCTCTCCGCGTTTCATGATCTTAAAGATCAGCTTCTCATTCTCTCCGCCCTGCTTGGAGCACAGATTCTCGATGCTCTCCACACAAGGCGTCTCGATTTCCGTAAAGCCATAGCTTTTATAGTTTTCCCGGATGATCTTCATGCACCAGGATCTGATGGCCATCTCCCGCGGAAGCACATCCTTCATACCGTTTACCGGCTTTTTGTTTAGTTTGTTACCCATTTTGATTCCTTTCCGATCCCTCATGGGAATCCTTCCCGTTCTAAGTCCAGCTCATATTGTATCAGTGCTTTGGCGGCTTTGTAAAGCAGAACAAAAGATCTGCCCCGAAAAACCGCCGGCGCGTAGCTGCTCACCTGCCGCAGCGGCCTTTTTTTCATCCGCAAAGATCCCGAATACCGTAGATCCGGAGCCGCTCATCAAAGACCCCATCGCACCCGCCTTTATCATCTGCTCCTTGATCCTTTCGATCTCGGGATGGCGTGGGATCGTTACCAGCTCCAGCACGTTGCAAAGCCTTTCAGCGATCCCCTGCAGATCCCCTTGTTCCAGAGCCGCAAGTATCCCCGCCGTATCCGGATGGGCATACCCCGAAAGTGCATCCAATGCTTTATAAACGCCGCCGGTAGAGACCGAAGCCGCAGGCTTTGCCAGCAGGATCGTACAGTCCGGCATATCCCGAAGCGGTGTCAGCACCTCGCCGATGCCTTCCGCCAAAGCACTGCCGCCAAGCAGACAGTAAGGAACATCCGCTCCGAGTGTTACGCCAAGCTCCATCAGGCGTTTTAAAGAAAGTTCCAGTCCAAACAGCGCAGAAGCGCCCTTCAGCGCCGCCGCACAGTCGCTGCTGCCTCCTGCCAGTCCCGCCTCCATGGGAATCGTCTTCTGAAGGTGCATCCGCACCCCGTCCCTGATCCCATAGGTTTCCCTGATCAGGCTGACGGCCTTATAGACCAGGTTGCGCTCATCGCAGGGCAGCCCTTCGACATTGGTCGTCAGAATGATCCGATCCTCCGGGATCTTTTCCATGGTCAGCTCGTCGTGCAGGGACAGTGACTGCATCACCATCTGCACCAGATGGTAGCCGTCCTCCCGAATCCCCGTAACATCGAGGCTTAAATTGATCTTGGCATATGCCTTTTGTGTAATCCGATCCATACTTTGCTCCGTTTCTTATGCAAACAGCTCTGCCTTCTCCCGGATCCGCTCATCAACGGTTTCGATATAAAGCTTTACATCCCGGGGATTGTCACACCTTTGAATGCTGCCATCCCCCACCTTCTTGGTAATGGTTCCGGCTCCGCAGGCGATCACGCTCTGCACCTCCTCCATGATCAGAATGTTGTAAATGCCGAATTTCCCTTCCCCGGCAAAGCCCACATTTTCCAGGTTCCCTGTCATATTCTTTTGCCGGTACAGATAGTAAGGAAGCAGTCCCATGCGGTCTGCCGCCTCATAGGCCTTTTCCATGGCAGACATGGTATCCCAGCTTACATCGATCCCTTTTTCGATCATCAGGCGGTTCAGATCCGACCCCCGTTTGACGGCAAGGCTGTGCACCGTCATGCTGTCGGGCCCCAGCCTTTCGACCTCCTCCAGCGTCCTTTGGACCATCTGCTCGTTTTCTCCTGGAAGCCCCAGGATCAGGTCCATATTGATATGGGAAAAGCCCTCTTCTCTTGCCAGATGAAAGGCAGATCTGACCTGCTCAGCGGTTGCCGCCCTTCCGATGAGGCGGAGGGTTTCTTCATTCATAGACTGGGGATTGACTGAGATCCTGCCGGCTCCGCCTTCCCTGATGATGCGCAGCTTTTCTGCGGTGATGCTGTCTGCCCGTCCGGCTTCCACGGTATATTCCAGAACGCCGGAAAGATCAAAGCTGTCGGATATGGCTCCCATCAGCCTTTGCAGCTGCGAGGCATCCAGTGCTGTCGGCGTTCCCCCTCCGATATACACCGTATCCAGGATGTGCCCCTGCATGATCCTTGCGCATGCCCGGATCTCTTTGACCGTCGCCTCCAGGGAAGGCTCCACCAGCTCTCTGCAGCTTCCCACCGCGTTGGAGACAAAGGAACAGTACAAACATCTGGTGGGACAAAAGGGAACACCTACATAGAGCGAAAATCCCTTTTCCGGATGAAGCCTTCGGATCAGCGAAAGCTCCCGCTCCGCGATCCCGGTTGCCAGCCTTGCTTTTTTTCCGCTGACAAAGTAGCGGTTTTGGTAAAAATTCACAATGCTTTGTTTCTCTTCCGGCGAAAAGAGATCCAACGAATCGTCCTGCTCTCCGCCCGTCTCCCTGCTCCTGTCCTCAAGCATCTCTTCCATTTTTCTTCTGGCAAGCTTGGTGGGTCTGACTCCCATCAGCGATCCCCAGGGAAGGCTCTTTTGGGTGTAGTCTGCCAGAGCGCGGTAAACAAAGCTTTTGACCGCCTCCGCCGCCCCGGATTCGTCCGGGATTTGCAGCGCACCATCATGCCGGAACAGCAGTACGTCCTTTGCATCGAAGACGCTGAAGGTTGCCTGTTCCTTCGGCCCTCTTTCTATGTAAAAGACCAGTCCCTCCGGATCCTGCAGGCGCTCCTTCTCTCTTCTTTGCCGCGACTTGCTGCTTCGGCCGGATGGCTCCTTCTCTTCCTCCTGCTCCTTAACTACCTTTACCGATACGGCACCGAAAAAGGCCTTAAACAGTGCATGCAGATAGGACTCCATCCCTCTTTCATTTCCATTGTAATAGACTGACAGATGCTTCATATCCTTACAGGTTCCTGTCTAAACTCATTCTGATCATCAGTAGCAAAGGCAGGCGGCATACGGCTTTCGGCCGCTGCCGCCTGTACTTTCATCTCTATCAACGCTTTCCGGCACACATCCGCCTAAAGCTTTTTACTCCAGCCAACCGCCGCCTGTAACGGGATTGTACTTCTTTTCATGTCCGATGGTGGTCTGCTCGCCGTGTCCCGGGAATACCTTCGTATCATCGGGCAAAACAAAGAGTTTATCCTGAATGGAGCGGACCAGCTTGGAGGTGCTTCCGGTGGGGAAGTCCGTCCTGCCCACGGATTCCTCGAATAAGGTGTCCCCGCTGATCAGGATCCCGTCCTCTTCAAAGTAGTAGCAGCAGCTCCCTTGCGTATGTCCGGGGGTCGCAATGAGGCGCCCATTGATATTTCCATAGCCGATCTTTGCACCATCGGAAAGGTAGGTGTCCACCTCAGCGGTCACGGATCTTCCGAACAGATCGGATACGTTCATCTGCACATCCCCGCAAAGCTCCCGCTCTTCTTCATAGGCAAAAACGTCAGCCCCTGTTAACTCCTTCAGCGCCTTCAGGCCATAGATATGATCAAAATGTCCATGGGTCAGATAAATGCCACGTACTGTAAATCCATGCTCCGAAAGCTTTTGGTAGATCATATCCCCATGGGCTGCCGGATCAAATACCAGCACATCCTTTTCGCCCTCACGATACAGAAAATATACGTTGGTTACCGCAGCTCCCATGACCATTCGGCCGATCTTCAACTCACCCATCAGCTTGTTTTCCTCTCAATATCCAATACGCTCTCCACCGCACGGAGTCTGTCTATGATGCTCTGCAGCTGCTCCTTGGAGGAAATCTCAAAGGCGATCTCCATGGTTGCGATGCCCTGCTTGCTCACACGCGTATTCAGCGCTCTGATATCCAGCTCCCGTTCCGTCAGGATCCTGGAAATATCCACTAAAAGACCGCTGCGGTTATTGGCATGGATGGTGATCTCGACAAAGTACTTGCCGGCTCCCTCCAAGGACTCCTCCTGCCACTCCGCATCTATGAGTCTGGAGCGCTCCAGTTCCGGAAGGGAGAGCATGTTCTTACAATCCGTCCGGTGAATGGAGATGCCGCGTCCTCTGGTAACAAAGCCGACGATCTCATCTCCCGGTACCGGAGAACAGCACTTGGAAAAGCGCACCGAAACATCCGTGATACCCTTCACCACGATCCCGCGGGAGGATCCGAGGGAGTGCGTGTGCATCTGCCTGGATGCCTGCTGGTTGCTCTCCTGGACCGCCTTCATCACCTGGGCATCGGAGATCTCCTTGGCATGCTCTTTTTCATAGAGCTCTACCATCTTGTTGACGATCTGGCCTTCCTTCAGGCCGCCGTGACCCAGAGCCGCCAGAACGGATTCCCAGTCCTTGAAGCCGTATTTTTTCATCACGGCTTCCATATATTCGGGGCGCATGATGTTGACCTGATTGATGCTCTTTTGCTTACAGTAATCCAAAAGCATCTCGCGCCCGCGGATGATATTTTCATCCTTGCGTTCGTTCTTAAACCATTGATTGATCTTGTTGCGGGCCTGGGTGGATTTTACCACAGAGAGCCAGTCCAGACTCGGGCCCTTGGAATTCTGGCTGGTAACGATCTCAATGCGGTCCCCGTTTTTGATCTGATAGTCGATGGTCACAAGCTTACCGTTGACCCTTGCGCCGATCATCTTATTGCCCACCGCCGAGTGAATGGCATAGGCAAAATCAATGGGTGTGGAGCCTGCCGGAAGATTCTTTACATCACCTGTAGGAGTAAAGCAGTACACGCTGTCGGAAAAGAGCTCCAGATCGCTCTTTAAGAGCTTCAGATACTGCTTGTTGTCCGAGGTATCCTGCTGCCACTCCAGGATCTGCTTCAGCCAGGAAAGCTTTTCCTCCTCGGTCGCACTGTTTCCGGATACCTTCTCTCCGTTACTGATCCGTTTGTATTTCCAATGGGCGGCAATACCGTATTCCGCCGTTTTATGCATCTCATAGGTACGGATCTGGATCTCAAAGGGCTGTCCCGAGGATCCGATCACGGTCGTATGCAGCGACTGGTACATATTGGCCTTAGGCATGGCGATGTAGTCCTTGAACCTGCCCGGGATCGGTTTGTACATTTTGTGGATCTCGCCAAGGGCTGCATAGCAGTCCTTTACGGAGCTGACAATGATACGGATGGCAAACAGATCATAGATCTGATCTATGGTCTTGTTCTGATTCTGCATCTTCTTATAAATACTGAAAAAATGCTTGACCCTGCCGTCGATCTTGGCCACGATCCCGGCGTTTTTGATGTCCTCGCCGACCTCTTCCACGATCTCCTGCACGTATTTTTCACGTTCCGACTTGCGGATCGCGATCTTTTCCGCCAGATCATAATACACGTCCGGCTCCAGATATTTCAAAGACAGATCATCCAGCTCCACCTTCACGCGCATGATTCCGAGGCGCTGTGCGATGGGAGCGTAAATGTCCATCGTCTCTCTTGCTTTTTCCTGCTGCTTTTCCACAGACATATGCTTCAGGGTCCGCATATTGTGAAGCCGGTCGCAGAGCTTGATGATGATCACGCGGATGTCCTTCGCCATCGCAAGGAACATCTTTCGAAGGTTCTCGGCCTGCAGCTCGATCTTATCGCCCTCGTACTGTAGCTGTCCCAGCTTGGTAACGCCATCCACCAAAAGGGCCACGTCCTCACCGAACTCGTCCTTTAGCTGCTCTACGGTAAAAATGGTATCCTCTACCACATCATGCAAAAGACCGGCTGCTATGGTTTCCTGATCCATTTCCAGCTCGGCCAGCAGAATACCGACACACAGAGGATGGATGATATAGGGCTCTCCGGATTTTCTGACCTGTCCTTCATGGGCTTTGGCCGCAACATCATAAGCCCTCTCGATCAGGGAGATATCGTCGCTGGGGTGATACTTTCTGACTCTGGTCACCAGCTCCTCGTAGAGTTCCTCCGGTTCCCGATATTCAGCGATGGTTTCAATATGCCCGTCATCTAACACAAGTGGGGTTTTACTCTCGGTTTTTTCATCCAACATCTGCATACACCACACCTAAACTCACATCTGCTAAAAAATTTACACAGGTAATTATAAGAGTATTTGGAGTTTTCGTCAATGTCAGGGATGCCCAAATCCTCGAAACCTCTAAAAAGCCGCACCCGGGCATGGGATGCGGCTTTTTCCTCTTACATCGGAACAGTAAGCTTCAATGCGCCGTCCTTGGTGATGCTTTTGCCAACTTCAAGACGTGAAAACTGTCTTTGCGCCTCTGCCAGAAAGCTTTCGGCAGCTTCTGTCCTTCCTGCTTCCAAAAGCACATACCCCCTCCGGATCCTGGCCGATCTGCCGGGATCCTTTCGTTTGAGGACGTAGATCGCCTCTGCCATCAGATACAGATACAGCACAGGGTCCTGCCGGATCGAAAGCCTTCCCGCTCCAAAGGTGTGCAGATCATGTAAAACCAGGGAATACGGCAGCATGGCTTCCTCAAAAGAGTACTCTGCCTCCTTTGCCCCGCCCTGCATAAATGCCGCAACCAGACAGGCGCCGAGGATCCCTCCCCCGGCCTCCGACTCCGGTCTGCAGTGGCGGTAGTAACAAAAAATGCCCCACAGCTGTTCCGCTGAAGGCATTTCATGATGGATGGTGATGCCGTTATTATAAAACATTTTGTTATCACGCATCTGACCGTGCCATTCCTCCAGGCAGGTCAAAAACCGCCGTTCCATAAAGGATACGTCTTTCTGACCGAATCGCAGATAGTGCCAAAGCTTTTCCAGTGCCTGATCCATCCCCTGCGCACCCGCGCCCGGCCAGGTCATCCCCAGATTATCACATAAATAATGCCTGAGTGTCTGACTCCATTCAACGATCGGATCCATAGTCGTATTTCTTGATATTGTCATTGTTCCCCTCCTTATAAAGAGAAAGGAGGTTTCCACGGCATTGGACGGAAAGTA
>JAILHW010000179.1 GCA_024695605.1 Lachnospiraceae bacterium
GGCCATGATATAGGGACTGTCATAGATCCAGGAAACATACCTTACCTTACAGGCCTTGCAGGCGATGGCCGCCGTCGGAAAATAATTAAAGGAAAACACAAAGGCCGGCTGCTCCTTCAGGATCGTTTTTGCCACGTCCGCTGCCAGCTCTTCGCTCATCCTGGCATCCTTTTTTTCCAGCGCAAAAGGATACATGACCACCCGGTAGCCCAATCCTTCGAAAACCGGTACGATATGCTCATTGCCAAAGCTTTTCCATTCCAGGAATAATATTTTTTCCAAAGCTGCCTCCGTTTAGATGTCGGTTCAAATTATAGCTATACGCTTACACTGATAACAATTCTTTATTTCGCAAACCATCTGGCTTCAAGATAGGGGATGATCACTCCCCTCACCCTCTTTGCTTTTTTCAGTTGCTCCTCCGCCTGCGTTTTTGACACTACAAAAAAGTCTTCATAATCCGCTTTTTCCCGTAGCCGATAACACGTATCTATCAATTTGGATATTTCCCTCTCAAAGACATTCTCCTTCACATAGGTTTTATTAAAAAACGCTATAATACCGGAATGTTTGCTGGAATCAAATCCATCCAAAGCATTCACTGCCCTGAGACTATGAAAGATCGCATAGTAGGACCTGTTGATCGATGCCTTGTACTGACCGATCTGAAGCAAAGCCTCTGCACTGTCCAGATCTTCCTTGGAAGTCTGTATCCGATATTTAGATAATTCAATCAGGCCGCCTTCCATAGAACAATTCCATCCTTTTTTACATTTCTGTAAAAGGGAGAAATATCTCCCCACTTCTCAAATGCTTCCTGCCCTATATCTATCACTGAAAAAGTGCGATCGTACTTCAAATTCAGGTCAACTACAAAATCAGATAGCCTGTCTTCTTCTTCGGTAGTCAGATTTGTTTTAACGATCAATGCCACATCCACATCAGACTGCTCAGTATGCGTACCTCTTGCAACAGAACCATATAGAATGATACTGACAAGTCTAGTTCCGAAAAGTCCACATATTCCGTTTCGAAGATCCTCCGAGATTTTATCTGTATACTCCAAACTCTGTCCGCTTCCTTCTAATGCCGGATCAGAAAGCAGTTCCTCCGCCGTCATATGCAAAACCGCCAGAATCTTTGCCATATGCTTGTCAAAAGAGCGCTTATTATCTATCTCTCCGCTAAGCAGTCTATCCAATGTCGGTCTAGATATACCAACTTCACCTGCGAAAGAAACCTTTGTATAGCCCTTATTCTGTATGCATTCCTTCAGCCTTGTCCCCACTTGGCTTCTTCGATCAAACAGTTCATCAAAACTCATCGCAGGCACCTCCTCACATATCTTGTGACTATTATATACCTCTCACTCAATATGTACAATCAATTTGTAAAAAAATATTTTACAAAAAAGAACGTGAACTCCTGATAGAAAGATCACGTCCTTTTTAAAACCACTATCCCAAAAGCTGTAAAAGTCCCTGCCGATTCTGATTTGCCTGAGCCAGCATCGTCTGCCCCGCCTGTTGCAGAATATTGTCTTTGGCATTTTGCACCATTTCTTTTGCCATATCCGTATCTCGGATTGCAGATTCGGCCGCAGCAGTATTCTCAGCTGTATTTCGATTTTGACTCATCGCATGCTCAACCCGGTTCTGCGCTGCGCCAAACTTGATCCGTTCTCCACTGATGAACCGTTGGGCATATCTCACTTGATCAATGGTTGACATTGCCGCATCCTGAGAAAGAGCTGATGCACCACCAATCCCTATGGATGAACTGGTAAGCGAATTCCACCTGATCTCAATCTCATCATCCACTCTGCCGCTGGCCTGAAGGATCAAGTGCTTTTCTACCGGACGCATTACAACGCCAAAGCTAGTGGCCACATCCCCATAAGTCGGCATGTGTGTTGTCAATGTCTGTGAGACATTTTTCCCATTGATCGAAAGATACTGATAAGGGTTACTTACATCAAAGTCAGTCAACCGAATCTTGTTGGAGGAATTTACTCCATCCTGATACAGCGTTATATTCACTCGATCATCAGAATTTGCCGATGCATAGGTTCCGGAGAAAACCGTGTCTCCAACCATCAAACTCACTGTTCCACTACCGTCAGTATTTTGACTGATCGAGATCGGTGTACTGTTCGTATTAAAGATATCAGTTGTCCGATTAAAATCCCGTCCATGGTCACGTTGATATAAAAAATCAATATTCACGGAAGCCGAATAGTCCCTTCTGCTGATCACGCCCGTAATGTCCCCGGAAACATTAGTCTCAAATGTTCCCACCTGCCCCTTCACCTGGTAATAGAAATCCCTGACTGTTATCTTGTTTTCCGAAGAAGTATTCCCATTTTGATACAATACAACATCAGTCTTCTCCTTATCCGAGTTTACGGAATAGTTCCCGGAAAAGATCGTGTCACCAAGCTTTATCGAAACAGTACCCACATTTTTATCTGTTGTAGTACCATCTCCGTTATCAACCGACTGTAAATGATACGAATTATTGACTGTTGATGTATATTGTGTATTCTTCATCCGCTGGGTCAACGTAGCATCCAACGTGCCCCTTCCTGTTGACGCCTCCGGGTGAGCGCTTGTAGCGACTGCACTAACCTCGGTGTTATTGTTATATGTACCGATCGTAATTCCGTTAAATGTATCGATCACTGCCTGCTGGCTCACTTCATCCATAACCGTGAAGTCCAACGATACTACATACCCGTTTTGTAAGGCTTGCGTATAATTGTATTTCCCTTGACTGGAAAGCGTAATGGAATCGCCCGTATCTCCGGCTCTACCCCAATCACTGAACGGATATGAGCCATTATCGGAAAACGAGCTCCATAGTGTCTTTTGCGTATCATATCCTGTCAGTTTATCATGAATCCAAACGCCGCTTGTATCAGCGCGCACAGAATAGCCCGCCTCATGATTATCATGTGTATAATCCTTATTCGACTGTGAAACACCCACCCCGCCGGAAATCATATTCCCGGCATCAAATGAAACCGCCACCTTAACCGCTGAAGAAGGAATCGCTGATTTCCACGATACCCCGCTCAGATCATCTGTATTGATCCCCGCAATGATCTTATCAAGTTCGTCATCTTCTGCATAAAAAGAGATGTGCATACCATGATAATCAAAAGAATGGACTCCGCTGTACCCACCATCCGGGTTAGGCTGCCAGGAATATACTTGTTCTCCGTTTACAGAAATACCACTGTCATTTGCTTTCCAGGCATAGACTCTTCCTACATCATTTGGCTCAGCGCCATCAACTGTTTCCAGTTTACATTCGCTACCCGATGGAATTCTGGAAGAAATATCAACGGAGTTTTCCGCAAAGGTTCCATCCTCGTTAAACCCGAAACCAAGTTCATTCCAGGTAAAGCGCACATTCTCTATCAAAACACCAGCCGGTGTTCCTGTTGGTGAATTATAAATCTGAATATCATTCGGTCGTCCGGTAACTGACGGTTGATACGGAACTCTCCAGATATATTTTTCATTAAACTGTGTGTTGAGGAAAATATCATCCATCTCCTCCACCAGTTGAACGATTTCCTGATCCACATTTTCCCTGTCCTGATCAGACAATGTACCATTAGCCGCCTTGACAGATAACTCCTCCATACGTTGGAGCATCTCGTGCACTTCATTCAAAGCGCCATCCGCAACCTGACAAAAGCTCACACCATCCTGCAGATTTTGCGTACCCTGATTTAACCCCCGAATCTGCCTACGCATCTTTTCGGAAATAGCAAGACCGGCCGCATCATCTGCAGACCGGTTGATCTTATAACCGGATGAAAGTTTTTCCGTAGATTTTGCCTTGCGATCTGTAACGATCCCAAGTTGCCTTGCACTATTTGCTGCCAACATATTAGTTACTATACTGTTGGTACTAAGAGACATCCTTTTCTCTCCTGCCTTTCCTCAAATCCCCGGTCCAAATAAGACTATCGTCTTATAGTATTTCGGTCAAAATCAACCATCACTTTACAATAATCTTCGCTCTTATCCCGCATCAGCAATAGCCCCTTTTCCAACTGATCCAACGAAAGATGATGCGTGATCAGTTTCTCGGGATCGATCCCAACTTCGGAAAGGCGCTCTATCACATAATGCCAGTCATCATTTTCTTCCTTGGTAAAAGAGGAATTCCATGTCCCCAACAAGGTGATCTGCTTTCT
>JAILHW010000180.1 GCA_024695605.1 Lachnospiraceae bacterium
TCTCCCACCGTCGTCTGATAGTAGCAGACCAGGCCCATAGCATTTACCTGCTCTGCCAGATAGGCGGCATTCGTATTAACGATATTGCCCATCAGGATCTCCGTTCCGACTGAAATCAGTTCTACAACCATAACTGCCTCCTTATCAAGTGCCGTCTGTCTTATCGCTTAAGACATCTTTATTCTTTACAAGATAATCGATCAATGAGATCACGGTCAAAGCCGTAGCCACATACATCAGGATCATGACTACGGTGCATGCGATCAGATACGGATGCGAAGCACTTGCCGCTGCATCGGCAGCGCCCGCTCCAAAGCCCTGTTCATTGAGCACGATGATCTGCAAAATAATGGCGATCATGGTCACCGCCGTCTTCCATTTGCCCCACCATCCGGCTGCAATCACCTTGCCCTTTTCTGCCGCGATCAGGCGAAAGCCGCTGATGATGAATTCCCGGATGATGATGATCAGCGTCATCCACACCGGAACCCAGCCCAGCACGCTCAGACAGATCATTGCCGATCCGACCAGCATTTTGTCCGCCAGGGGATCCGCGAATTTTCCGAAGTTCGTGATCAGGTGATATTTTCTTGCGATCATACCATCCAGCATATCCGTCAGCGATGCCACGGCAAAGATCACAAGGGCAATCCATTTAAAGGACGGATGCTCCGGTTCCTCCATTAAAAAGAATACGAAAAAGGGCACCAAAAGCACCCTGAGCATCGTCAGTTTATTGGGTAAATTCATGGTCATCTATACTATCCTCACACCGGCTCGCCGATCAGGTCATATTCATAGCTGCCTGTGATCACAGCCCTGATAAAATCGCCGGTCATCAGTTCTTTCTCACATTTCACAAATACAAGGCCATCAATGCCGGGAGCATCCATATAGCTGCGCCCCACATAGGTGCCCTCCTCCGAAAGCCAGCCCTCGATCATCACCGGCAGCTCTTTTCCGATCATGGAAGCCGCCTTTTCAAACGCGATCTGTTGCTGGGTCTCCATCAGATAGCCGCGGCGGTTTTCTTTTTCCTCTTCCTCGATCTGCTTTGGAAACTCTGCTGCAGGTGTTCCCTCCTCGGCGGAATACGTAAACACGCCCAGTCTGTCAAAGCGCATCTCTTCTATGAAATCCGCCAGGGTATTGACATCCTCCTCGGTCTCTCCGGGAAAGCCCGTAATGAGCGTTGTCCGAATACAGATATCCGGCGTCCTTTGACGCAGCATCCGGATCTTGTCCGCAAGCTCCGCTCTGTTGGTATGGCGTCCCATTCTCCTTAGGATCTCATCCGATGCATGCTGGATGGGAAGATCGATATAGGGCAGCAGCTTTTTCTCGGTGACAAACAGCTCTGCCAGCTCCTCTGTGATCTCCTCAGGATAGCAGTACAGCAGCCTGATCCAAACAATTCCGTTTACCTGTGCTAACTTTTTGATCAGCTCGCACAGCTTCTTTTCCCCGTACAGGTCCACACCATAAAGCGTGGTTTCCTGGGCGACCAGGATCAGTTCCTTTGCGCCCTGCTCAGCCAGCTTCTTTGTCTCCTCGACCAACACCTCCATGGGTACGGAGCGGAACTTTCCGCGGACCTTGGGGATCACGCAGTAGGTGCAGTTTTTGTCACACCCCTCTGCGATCTTTAAATAGGCATAATGACCGCCGGTGGAAAGGATCCTTTTCTTTCCGTAGACCGCACGGTTTTTATCCTCCAAAAAAAGAGCCGGCTGCTGCAATCGCTCTGCCGGATCTTCTGTATCATCGACTGCAGCCTGTTTCTCTTTTTCCCGAAGCGCTGTCTGTACGGCATCCACGATCCGGTCAATGGCCATGGTGCCCACCAGAGCATCCACCTCTCCGAGCTCTTTTGCAAACTCGTCGCTGTAGCGCTGTGCCAGGCATCCCGCTGCGACCAGGACCTTCAGCTTTGCCGTCTCCTTCAGCTGTCCCATCCGGATCAGGGTATCAATGCTTTCCTGTTTGGCGTCCCCGATGAAGCAGCAGGTGTTGACTATGATCACCTCTGCCTCGGTTTCGTCATCCGTAAAGGTAAACCCTGCATCCCGAAGCTGTCCCATCATCATTTCGGTATCCACCAGGTTTTTGTCACAACCCAGTGAGATCATCATTATCTGCATTCTGATATGAGCGCTTTATTCCTCTTCCTGCGCGCTTTCCTCTCCCATAATCTTGATCATTCCGCGGTTCAGCTCATCCACTGCGATGGACAGAGGCTTTCTGACCTTACCGCCTTCTCTGTCGGGCACCAGCGCCTCCTCACCGGAAACCAGCTGGCGTGCGCGTTTGGAGGATGCCATCACGATGGAATAGCGGCTGTTGATCACAGGCTCTTCCCCTGGCTCTACCTCACTGTTAACTACCTTCATCAGTTCTGAATAGGACGGATGTATCATTGTTCTTCTTCTCCTTTCAAGATATCCTTTAATTCCTGTTTGATCGTATTGATAAACTCCTGATTCTGTGAGGGTCTCGCATGCGCCGCCGTCACGATCCCGTGTACCTGTCTGACGCACTCCTCCAGATCATCGTTGATCACCACATAATCATAGGTGTCCACCTCTTCGGACTCCTCTACGGCTCTCCACATACGGCCGCGGATCACTTCCTCGCTCTCGGTGCCCCGGCCTGTCAGCCGCTGGTGCAGAATTTTTGCACTGGGTGCCATGACAAAGAGCAAAACGGCGGAAGGGAACTGTCTTCTGACCTTCTGGGCGCCCTGGATCTCGATCTCAAGGATCACATCCTTGCCCTCCGCAAGCTTTTGCTCCACAAAGGCCCTCGGCGTCCCATAGTAATGTCCGCAGTAGCCGGCGTATTCGATCATACCGTTGTCGGCGATGATCTTTTCAAACTCCTCATCCGTGGAAAAGAAATAATGCACGCCATGCACCTCACCGGGACGGGGCGCTCTGGTGGTCATGGAAACGCTCAGCTCGTAGTTGTCATACTCTTCTATCAGTTTTTTTACGATCGTGCCCTTTCCCGCTCCGGAAAAACCGGAGATCACGATCAGATTGCCTGCCTTTTTTCCCATGTATGGACCTCATCTATACGATTCACAGTTACTCGCCCCCACACCTCACAATCCCGGTCCTTCGGACCTCTATCTCTGCTATCGCAGCAGATTGTTCGGTTGGGGCTGCGTTCCTGCTTCATCTTTGTATTTGACTGTGAATCGTAACTCTTTATTCAATGTTCTGGATCTGTTCCCTGATCTTCTCGATCTCGGTCTTGAGTTCAATGGCATGGTTGGAGATATCCAGGCTGTTGGCCTTGGACAGCGTGGTGTTGGCCTCGCGGTTCATCTCCTGCGCCATGAAATCCAGCTTTCGTCCGATGCTGCCGCCTTCCGTCAGGATCTGCTTCGTGCTCTCGATATGGCTGCGCAGCCTTACCGTTTCCTCATCCACACAGATCTTGTCGGCATAAAGCGTGACCTCCATCAGGATCCGGTTATCATCCAGCTGGGAATCCGACAAAAGCTCCCTGACCTTATCATACAGCTTGGCCTTATAGTCCTCCACCAGCTGGGGAGACTTTTCTTCTATATAATCCACATGCTCCAGCATACCATCCAGTTTGCCCAAAAGATCGTCCCGCAGGGTCTGCCCTTCCCTGATCCTGGACTCCACAAACATCTGGGCTGCCTGTCTTAGGGTTTTCTCCAGAAGCTTCCAGATCTGCGTTTCATCCACCTGGGCATCCTCTAAGCTGAACACCTCCGGATACCTGGACAATACGGACAGTCTGACATCATTCTCAAGACCAAAGTGCTCTGCCATCTGCCCGAGATACTTCATATATTCTTCCGCTACTTCTTCATGGTAGCAGACCGTTGCAGACTGTCTGGAAAAATCCTCATAGGTGATAAACACATCCACCTTGCCTCTTTGAATGTACTCCTTCAAAAGAGAACGGATCGCACTTTCGAAAAAGTTCAGCTTCTTCGGCATCTTAATGCTGACATCCAGATATCTGTGATTGACGGATTTCATCTCCACAGTGAACCGGCGGTCATCCTCCTCCAGCTCTGCGCGGCCGAATCCGGTCATGCTCTTGATCATGATAGCCCCTTTCTTTGGCCGCTGCCGCTTCCAAATCTGCCTGCATTCGCAGATATGGCGGCCGGACCCAAAACCCATTTTGCTTTACTCCCATGCGCCTTTTCCCTGCGCGCATACATAGGATATTATATGATAAGCCCCTCTTTTCGTCAAGCACCAGACACGCAAAGGCCGGAACGGGTAAAAGCGCCCTCTCCCTCGTTTCGGCCGCATTTCCCATTGCCTCGGGCGGTGCTTTATGCCACCCGGCAATGCCTTTTTAAAAGCCTGTCCGATACCGCTCTCTTTTCCGGTCCGACTCATCCTCCGAGAATGGCATCCTTTGACCTTCTGTATCGCGCAGCCATCGGTTCATGGCCGTTTCTGACCGTCTTTTCGTCCGAAGCGGCAGCCGCCTCTTCCAGAGCCAGTGCCCGTTCATAGACGCTTTCGTCTCCGACGGATTTTGCAACGCTCTTCAGCGCATGTACCTGAATCCGGTAATCCCCAAGATCCCCGCTCTCAAGCGCGCCTGCCAGCTGCTCAAGCCGCTCCTCGCAGGAGTCCGCATAGTCTCCCAAAATCTCCCGGTAGAAGCTTTCATCGTTCATGCAATAGCCAAGTCCCGCCTTTATATCAAAGCTCAAATGCTCCAGACGCTCAAACAGATCATCCCCGGCAGGGTCTTTCGTGTCGTCTTTCTCCGGTTCCAGTGCGGGAAACTCCAAAACCTCCGACGTTTCGCCCTCGGATTTTTCAGCCTTCGGAATTTCAGTCTCCGGATGTTCCGCCACCGGTGACATCCCTTCAGCTGCTTTGATATCCTGATCGCTTTGGTATGACAGGATATCCTGCGGCAGATATTTGGAAAGTGCATGCTCCATGCTGCGCACCTCCACCGGCTTGGACAGATAATCATCAAACCCGGCCTTCAGGTAGCTTTCCCTGGCTCCTACCACGGCGTTGGCTGTCAGCGCGATCACGGTCTCGCCCGGTGCGATCAGGCCGTCTTCTTTTGCCCGCTTCAGGGTTTCGATCCCATCCATCTGCGGCATCATATGATCCAAAAGCACCACATCATAGGCCTTTTGCCCCATCATTTCCAGGGCCTGCTTCCCGGAGGATGCCAGATCCGGCACAATTCCGTTGAGCTTTAACAGATTCTTGATCACCTTCAGGTTCAGATCGTTATCATCCACCACCAAAAGCTTTGCCTTGGGTGCGTACAGGTGCTTCTCCTTCTCCTGGGATCCGGCGGCTTCCCGGATCTTTTTCTTATAATCTCCGATGGGCTGTGCATCCAAAATGGACTGCTGCACCTCGAAGGAGAATTCGGAGCCCTTTCCATATTCACTCTCCACCGATAGAGAGGTATGCATCATTTCCAAAAGCTTCGTCACGATGGCCATTCCCAGCCCGGTTCCCTCAATGCTCCGGTTTCTGGTCTCATCCAGTCTGGTAAAGGATTCAAACAGCTTTTCCCTGTCCTCTTTCTTGATTCCGATCCCGGTATCCTTCACCTTCACTCCCAAAAGCAAAACATCCTCATTGGAGCGGACGCTGGACAAATACAGATCCACCCGGCCGGAGGGGGTATATTTCACGGCATTGGTCAACAGGTTTACGATCACTTGGGTCAGACGCATATCATCGCCGTAAAGCACACTCGGAAGCTGCGGATCGACATGTGCTTCAAAGGTCAGTCCCTTGTCCCTTGCCCTCTGCTCCACGGACTGGATCAGCCCGTCGACCAGAAGCGGTGTTTCATACCGGACAGGTACGATCTCCATCTTCCCTTCCTCGATCTTGGAAAAATCCAGGATCGTATTGATCAGACTCAGCAGGTTTCGTCCTGCAGTCCGGATATTTTCGGCATAGTCCAGAATGGAGGCATCCCCGGATTCCCGCAGGATCATCTCGTTCATTCCCAGTACGGCATTGATGGGCGTGCGGATCTCGTGGGACATCTGCGCCAGAAACTGAGATTTGGCCTTTCCCGCAGATACCGCTTCCTCGGCAGCAATCTTCAGCCGGATGTTGGATTCCTCCTGCCAGGTAATGAAGCGGTTGATCATGGTCGCTACGGCAAAGATGGAAGCGCCCATCATCACCAGAAAGATCACTGCCATCACCAGCACGGCCCCGTAAATGGTCCACCACCTTTGTACCATAACGACGGTAAAGCCGGAGATATCGCTCTTGGCGGTCACAGCCGTCACATACCTGTCATCATAGTCCTTCATGAAAAAGGCGCTGCCCGTATGATAGACGTTAAAATAGCCGGTATCCTCGATATTCACACTGGAATCCGAGCTCATCTCATAGGTCTTGTCCGGGTGATTTAAGATCACGCCGTCCTGATCCACCAAAAATGCATAGCCGTCCTTGGTGTAGCTGTCATCGAGTACATCGATCAGCTTATTGATATAGCAGTCGATGGCAAAGATTCCCAGGAAATCCCCTTCCTTGGAATATACGCTTCGGGAAAAGGTGATACAATACAGTCCCGTCTGGGAATCAAAGTAGGGTGCCGAGATCGTGCATTCCTTTCCGGAGCGTTCCGTATCCTTGTACCATTGCCGCTCTTCTACCCTGTAACCAGGCTCCGGCACCCAGCCGTTGTTCATGATCACCTGATGCTCGGTGTTATAGGGATTGGCCAGATAGCAGACAGACATATCGGAATAATTCTTTGCGATCCCGTCCAGCCAGGCCACCGCCTGGTCGTAATCCTCCATCACGGAAGGATCCGCGGCGATCACATCCGAAAACATCCGCAGAATACTGATCTGCTGCGATACCCAAAGCGTCAGCTCATCATTGTATCTGTCCGCTTCCTTCGTGATCCTGGTCTGTCCCCATCTTGTGGTCGTAACCAGCGTCAGCGCAAGACTGGCCAAAAGCACGCCTGCCAGAATACCGATGATACCGTTTCTGATATACCGGCTGGAAAGCGCTCCCACCCCTTTGAGTTTACCTGACTGGCTTCTGTGTCCCTCGGCAATCCCGGTTTTGATCAGCCCCGCATAGGAAAACAGATTGTCCATCTTTTCCCGCAGGAGGTTTCCGGATTCCCGGATATTCATCAGCGACTCTGAGGTATCCGCGTCCTCTCCCCGGATGGACCGCTCGGTAATCTTGATGATCTCCTGCAGCGGCTTTTTCAGATCCTCGGAAATGCCTGCGATAAAGCTCTCCGTCATGGACAACGCCCGCTCCGACTTGTCCTGGTTGTCGATGCTCACCATATAGAAGACGATAATCACCACAACCATCAGCATATCTATGGCACCGAGCATGATCATCTGCCTGTAGATATCTCCGTAGAGGATATCGGAATTCTCGATCAGGATCAGCTGCCATCCGTTTCCGGTCTCTGAGGAAAAGACCTTCTTTTTGCTCCCTTCCACCGTCACATCAAAGCCGCGGTGCTCGTTGGACGCTTTGACCCATTCAAAAATGTCCGCATACTCCGGCAGTGCATCGGAAAGCTTTTTTCCCTGCACGGAAAGATCCGAGCAACCCACCACGGTTCCCTCGTCCGTGACGATCATGGCAAGCTGTCCCTCGGCATTTCCCATCCGCTGCACGATATCCTGCACGCCCAAAAGGGTAAAGTCCATTGCCGCAACCGTCTTCCCGTCAGAGAGCAGGTAGGAAAGGGTAAAGCAAAGATCCGTCGTTGCCGCGTCCACGTAGGGCTCAGTGATATAGACCTCCCCCTCATGCTGGGCGGCTCCGGTATACCACAGTCTCTCGGTTGCATGGTAATGGGCCGGCATATCAAAATCGGGGATGATCGTCCAGTCCGTAGCTGCCGCATAGACGTTAAAGCAGGTACTCCCCGTCATCTGGGTGTAATAATCCTTCTGTACGCGGATATAGGCTTCCACTCTTCCCGAGGAGGCGCCTTCATTTACGAGCTGCTCCAGCCCCATGGAAAAACGAAGCAGATTGCCCTCCGCTTCGGAAATGGTCTCCTGAAATTCGCCGCTTAGGTTATCGATCTGGATCTTCCCGATCTTTTCCGCCTGATCGGTACCCGCATGGTAGATCAGGTTGATATTCATGATGATAACGGTGGTAAAGATCAGCGCGATCACCAGGATAAAGCTCTTACTGATCCGGGAGCGCTTGTTTTGGGAAGGGTTCATTTCCGGCTCCTCGAGCAACAGCATAAAGCCAAGGAACGAAATGGCCTCAAAAAAGAGCTCGACCGTAATGGAGAAAAAGCCCTGGATACAGATCCCGATGATGGTCACGCTCATCAGGATAAAGGCGGAATACCGCTCGGTCCTGCCCATCCGGCTTCGATACTTGAAAAAATACACCAGTCCCAGCACAATGTAGATAAAGGCGGTCAGATACAACAGCCACACCATGGGCCCGCGCTGATAATGAAAGGACTCATCCACATAAAAGATGAGTTTGGTAAACGGGTTGATCAAGACCATGAACTGTGCCAGGAAAAAGGGGCTGAGAAATGCAAGAAAGAACCCCTGTTTCTTGCTCTTTGCCACATTTGTCATATTGATGACATACAGCGTAAACAGAAAGCTGAGGGGCGTATGAAAAATGAAATAGATCATATTGATCGTCCACAAAAGGCCGCTGCTTTTTACGTGAAAGGACTCCTCCAACGCAACCTCAAGTGCGGAAGCGGATGCCGATACGATCAGCATCATCAGCAGCATCAGGTAGGTAAAGCGCTGGTTTTTCAGTCTGTCAAGCCACTTTTTGTCCAGTGGCAGATATAAGCTTTTTCTGTTTTTCAGACAGTCAGCCAGGCAAAACAACGATATGCAGCCGGCTGACAGCTCCAAAATGATCTCGTTCATAACCCTCTCCGTGACCCCTTATGCTTCAAAGGGAAATGTATAATCCAGTGCGAGCTTATCCCGCATGGCGATCATTTCCTTCTGGACCGCCTCTGTCACGGGAACACCCTTATCCTTTCTTTCGAGCCAGCACGCATATTCCTTCTCTCCGGCCGTATAGATGCGGTCATAGCCGGGCGCTTTTTTGCTGGCTCTCAGAGCGCGGCTGATCTCTCCGGCCGTTTTCCGGAAGACATCCTCGCCCATAAAGGCATTCGGATCCACCACGAAGAAAAAGTGACCGAGGTGATACATCTGCGGCTTTCCTTCTGCATCAACGCCGCTCAGTGCCTTCATAAATTCGCCTCCCGCCAGAGCTGCCGACAGGATCTCCACAACTGCCGCATAGCCATAGCCCTTATAGCCGCACATTTCATCTCCCGGGCCTCCGCCGATGGGTGCAAGGGCTGCCTTGCCCTCCGTCAAAAGCCGCAGGATCTCTTTGGAATCGGTGATGGTGCTTCCGTCATGGGTGACGACCATGCCCGCCGGGGTCTCTTTTCCTTCTCTTGCGTAGTATTCGATCTTGCCTCTTTGTACCGTGGAGGTTGCACAGTCCAGACAGAAGGGAAACTCCTCATCGGTAGGAAAGGCAAAGGTCAGGGGGTTGGTGCCCATCATGTTCTCCACGCCGAAGGTCGGGGAAATGGATGGACGTGCATTGGTCCCGGTCAGTCCCAAAAGGCCCTCTTTGCTCGCCATGGTCGCCCAGTAGCCCGCAATACCGTAGTGGGTGGAATTCTTGATGGCGCCGCCTGCCATACCATAGGCTTTTGCCTTTTCGATGAGCATCTGCATCATTTTATAGGACGCTACCATTCCCATTCCGTCATGCGCATCCATGACCACGGTGGTAGGGGTTTCCCTGATGATCTCGATATTGGTCACGGGAAGCAGGGTACCCTTTTCGATCCTGTCGATATAGATGGGCTTAAAGCGGTTGCAGCCGTGGCTTTCGATGCCGCGTCTGTCCGACTCTAAAAGCACGTCGGCGCAGATCTTTGCATCCTCCTCGGGGACGCCATAAGCCTTAAAGACGTCGATCATAAAAGAATTCATCAGATCCCATGCTACATACGGTCTTGTTTCCATGCTTGTTCGTCCTTTCTGTCAGAATTTACTAACTTATACCATATCATATTCTCTGTTTTTTTTCCATAGATGCATCACAGATAGCGGGCCGGACCGCTTCTGACTGACATCTTTTGCATTGAGCAGGGATGGCGGAGGTTGCGGGTGACTTTTCGGGCGCGAGCGGAGCCCGTCAGATGGATGAGATTCTTGAAAACGCAGCTTGCCGTAATCAGGGAGAATCGCACACGGATGTGCGATTCAGGGCCCACAGTGCCCGGATGGCATTTGGGCCCGACCCGTGCACTTAGAAAAGCGTATGCCTGCGTTTTCTTAGAAGCTCACCATATGGCGGAAAGCGACCGTGAAAGTGCACCCGAACCGATAAAGCCATCCCAAAAAGCCATGGCAATGTCAGTCAGAAGCGGTCTCGGATCTCATCCACTTTCTGGCCGGGCGCAGAACAAGCGTCGCTGCAAGCAGCAGCACCGCCGTAGTTGCAAGGCTTAAGGGATAAACCAGCATGATATTGGCAAAGGTGCGGTATCGCGGAAACACTGCATAGATCCAGGTGATACGGACGCCGCAAACACCGATCATGGTAAGGACCGCCGGGATCACCGAGATTCCGAAGCCGCGCAGATAGCCGGAAAGGGTCTCATAGGTCAGGCTGAAGTAGTAGGCTGAAAAGATCAGAAGCAGGCGTATATATCCCACCTCCACCACCTGCGGATCGGGATTGAACAGCGAAAGCATCCGCTTTCCGAAAAAGAGCACCAATGCAATGGCCATCCCCAAAAAGACCGCCCCTTCTCCAAGACACAAAAACAGGGTCCTTTTGCAGCGTTTGATCCTGCCCGCGCCAAAGTTCTGTCCCACGAAGGTGGTGGCAGCCTGTGCAAAGCTGTTGAATACCTGATAGACGAAAACCTCAATGTTGAACGCTGCGGAGGATGCTGCCATCACGATGGTACCAAGGCTGTTGATGGCCGACTGGATCAGGATATTGGCAAAGCCGAACACGGAGGACTGCAGTCCTGCCGGAATGCCGATCCGAAGGATCCGGGCCAGGATATGGCCGTCTATCTTCAGCTCGCTTCTCTTGATCCTGACAGGGGATGCGGGTCTGTTCAGTGCCACCAGCAGGATGATGCTCGAAACACCTGATGAAATCACGGTAGCCGCAGCCACACCTTCTACCGTCCTGTGCAGAAGGATCACGAAGATCAGGTTTAAAATGACGTTCAGAATTCCGGAAAAGATCAGCGCGATCAGAGGCGTTCTGGTATTTCCCAGTCCCCGGAAAATGGCTGATATAAAGTTGTACAGGATCACAACGGGGATTCCGAACATATAGACGCGAAAATACAGAAGTGCCATTGGAAACACTTCATCGGGTATTCTCTGGGAGCGCATGATCATGCCGGAAAAGCCCTCTGCCAAAACGGCAAGTACAAGCCCTGACAAAACAGCAAATACAATGGAGGTATGGGCAGCCTTCCGGATCGCCTTCTCATCCCCGCTCCCCACAGAGTTGGCAATGATCACGTTGGTGCCAAGGGAGATTCCCATAAACAGGTTCAGAGCAAGGCCTACCAGGGGACTGTTCGCCCCCACCGCTGCCATGGCCAGTGCCCCTTTTTCTCCTGTAAACCGTCCTACTACGGCAATATCCGCTGCATTGAAAAGCTGCTGCAGGATACCCGTTGCCGCCAACGGAAATGCATATTTCAGGATCTTGTCCCACAAACTCCCTTCAAACATGCCCTCTGCCTGTTTCTTTTCCTGTTCCATCTTACTTCCAATCTGTTTGGTGTTTTTTACGTTGCAAAACAGACGCCGTAGCGCCTGTTTGTCATTCTGTCCTATGCATTTACGATCGTCAGCCTCGGCTAACTTTTTACGCTTCTTAATCTGTTGGGATCTCCGGCATCTCACCTTCCGCGGGCGCTTCCGGTGCCGGCTCTCCCTGCTCGGGTGCCTGCGCCTCTTCCGGATCAGCTGGCGCCTGTGCATCCTCCCGGGGCGGCGGCCCACTCGCACCTGCCTGCTTCAAAACAGCGGTTCCGTTTCCGGACTGGATCGAAACATCCACGGAAGAAAGGGTGGATGCCAGCTCATCTGACACCTGTGTGATGAGCACGCCGCTAGCCTGCTCTCCCGGTGCGAGGTCCTGGTTCATCGCGGAAAAATCATCCGATAACAGGGTTACCAGAGTATTTTCACTGCTGCTGCCATTGAGCACCAGCTTAAAGTGCAGATCACCTCTGGAGATGGTATCCAGCGTCATATCGGCTCCCGAGTTGTTGGTTGCCACCAGCTGTGCCACCACCAGCTTATTGCCTGCGGAGGCATCCATGGAGAATACCAGATCCGTCCCCTCCGCTGCCTTGGGATAGCTGTCCAGTACTTCAAAGCCTGTCAAAGCCACATCCAGGCCATAGATTCCCATCACCTCGGCAGGGCTCATGGACGGGGTCTCGGGCTTTTGCTCGCTCTGAGCCGCGCTGTCGGATCCGCCATCGCCGGTTGCATCCGGTGTCTGCTCTTCTCCCTCTTCAGGAGCAGGAGCCGGCTCCGGCTCCGGGATTGCGATCCCTTTTTTTCGTTTTTCATATTTGGTCATCTTGTCCGGGTTGTATTCCTGGGTGGTATCCACCAGGCGGGACTTGCTTCCCGTGGTATGGGTCAGAACGGATCCTGCCGCATACTCCGTTACCATATCCGCCTGCTTTTCACTCATCTCAGGGATCGCATCCATCCCTCCGCAGCCATAAAGGCTCATACACAGAAGGCTCAGACTTAAGATCACCGGAATCTTTTTTCGCATAGTTGCATGTCCTCTCGCAGCCAAGGCGCTGCTCTTTTCTTCCCAAATGACAGTTCTCATTGTATCCGTCTGCAGGTAATTTTATTTTACCACATTCCCAAAGAAATGAAAATGTTTCGTTTTAGGCCAGCTTTATGACACCGTCTCCAGCTCAAACCAAAACTCCACGCCGTCCTCATGATTGATCACGCCATAGTCGCGGTGCATGGCTTCCATGATGGCTTTGACAATGGAAAGTCCGATGCCGCTGCCGCCATACTCTCTGGTCCTCGCCTTGTCCACCTTGTAAAACTTCTCCCACAAATGCTCCAGGGATTCCTCGGGAATGGGATTGCCCGTGTTAAAAACGCTGATCCTGGCAAGGCCATTTCCTTCCGTAATGGTAATCCGGATGGTGCCCGGATCTCCCTCCACATAATGAATGGCATTGGTCACGTAGTTGGCCACCACGCCCTCTACCTTAAACTCATCGCCCCAGACATAGAGCGGGGTTTGACGTTCAAATTCCACCTCTACCTGCTTTTGCTCTGTCATCAGTGCAATGGAGTTCAGATAGTTTTGGATCAGTTCGATGATATCAAAGCGCTCCATCTGTACGTTGTCATTGCCAAACTCCAGCTGGTTCAGCGTCAGAAGCTCCCGCACAATGGTGTTCATCTTTTCGGCTTCATCGGAGATGACATCGCAGTAGTATTCCCTGCTTTCGGCATCATCCTCGTTGATGTTCATCTTCAGCCCCTCCGCATAGCCCATGATCAGGGCAATGGGGGTTTTCAGCTCGTGGGACACATTGGATACGAATTCACTTCGCATCACGTCCATTTCCTCTTTTTTCTGGATGTCCTTCTGGAGCTGGACATTGGCAGTCTTCAGCTCGGAGATCGTGGATTCAAGCCGCTCCGAAAGGCGGTTCATATCCTCTCCCAGTATCCCGATCTCGTTTTCATCTCCGCCCTCGTAGCGGGCGTTAAAATCCAGATTCGCCATTCTTCTGGAAATTTCGGCAAGTCCCAGGATCGGTCTTGTGATCCGCCGTGTGACAAAGAAGATCACCAGAATCCCCGCCAGAGCTGCCAGCATACCCGCATAGATCAAAAACCGGTTGGCGATCTTGGCACTGTCCTGAATACCTTCCATGGCGGTACGGATCAAAAAGGGATTGCTGTTATCAAGAAAGCCCCACATTTCCAGGTAGTTGATGCCGGTACGATCATCATAGCTGGTCTGGATCGTATAGTCCATCTCCTCCTCTATGATCTTGGGCGCCACGCCCGA
>JAILHW010000183.1 GCA_024695605.1 Lachnospiraceae bacterium
GAGGAGCGCACCTTTGCCTATATCAAAAACCATATCCTGAGGCAAAAATCCATTCCCAGAAGAATGCGGGACCGCAGGATCCGGGTATCGGTAGGACGAGCCTTTAAAAGAACGCTGAGACAGGCCAAAAGAGATTGCAGAAAAATGGCCCACGATGAGGATTGATCCCCGGCGGCGATCAGGATTCGGTCCGACAGAACAAAACAAGAAAACCAATCAATATAAAGGAGCTGTGTATGGCTGCCAGAAAAAAATATGTAGCTTATGTTTCAACCTATACCATGGGAGATTCCTATGGGATCAAGGTCTTTGATGTGGATCTGAAGAACGGAAGGCTTTCGGAGAAAGCACAGGTTCAGATCACCAATTCTTCCTACGTTACCATTTCCCACAATGAAAAATTTTTGTATGCCATTACCGATTTCGGTGTGGATGCCTTTAAGATTCTTGAGGACGGAAATCTCGAGCCGGTCAATCACGCGACCATCAACGGTATGAGAGGGTGCTATCTTTCCACCGACTATGCCGAAAACTTTTTGTTCGTTGCCGGATACCATGACGGAAAGATCACCGTTCTGCGGCTCAAAAAGAACGGCGGCGTAGGAGAGATCACCGATGAGATCTATTTAAAGGGCATGGGTACAGTGGCAGAGCGGAATTTCAGACCTCACGCAAGCTGCGTGAAGATGACGCGGGATAACCATTATCTGATGGCTGCCGATTTGGGTATGGATCATGTGGATGTGTACCGGCTCGATCATAAAACCGGAAAGCTGAAGCTGGTGGATGTGATCCGCTCCGAGATCGACTCCGCACCCCGTCACATCAAAATGACAAAGGATGGAAAATTTGTCTATATCGTTCATGAGATGAAGAACTATATTGACGTATATTCCTACAGGGAAGAGGATGGGAATCCTTATTTTACCAAGATCCAGAATATATCAACGCTCAATGACTACCATGCGGGCGGGTCTGCTGCGAGTGCACTGAACTTTTCCATGGATGAAAAGTATCTGATCAGCTCCAATGCCGGAGATAACAGTGCGGTAGCCTATGAGATCGATCACAAGACGGGCAAGCTGAGGAAGCTGTTTTGCCTGCCTGTCAGCGGAGATTATCCCAAGGATGTGGCGCTTTTCCCGGATAACAAGCATCTGGTGAGTCTGAACCATGAATCCGGGACCATGACCTTCTTTTCCACGGACCTGGAAAAAGGACTGATCGTGATGAACGGCAAGGAGCTTAAGATTGCAAGTCCGAATTGCATCATTTTCCATGAGATCACGAAATAAGATTCATCAAAATGAAAGTATATATTTTTTTTGGAGGTACGTTATGAAACAGTTTCGCTCAAGAGTTCTTTCCATTCTGTTGACATTTTGCTTGATCGCAGGTTTGATGCCTTTTGGTGCTATGCCGGCATATGCGCTGGACATAGGATTCCTGCCATCGTTGCCATCTTCACCCACCCCGGGGCCATCAATGCCGGCACATGTATATCCATGGAATCTGGCGCTGGGACCGGGAGTGCTTAGCTTTGATGTGAATACGGAAACCGCGTATCAGGTTCTGTTTGGAGGTACGAAATGGATTGTAGCCGGTTTTGATGAAGAGGGCGTTGCATCCGTCAGCGGGAATGCCACGTTGCTGACAAAGGGAAATATTGCGTACAGTCCTTTTTCTGAGGATATTTCTACAAATGTATACAGCGACAGTGATCTGAAAAAGCAGATTGACAGCTTTGCACAATCAGTATCTCTGACAGAACAGGAAAAAGAGGCTATTACCCCAAGAACCCTGGTCAGCGGGAACTATATCGGAGAAGATACGGACTGCGTGGCAGGCAGTGAAGTTAAGGATGCTCTTCTTTGGCCCCTTTCTACAAAAGAGGCTTATGCGCTTGATAAGAGTCTGCTTCTTCCAAGTGAGGAAGATTCTGTAGAGAGCAGCGGAGGTGATTCGAGCAGCTGGTGGCTTCGATCGCCCGGGGATCTGAAGGAAGCATATGCTCAAGCCGCAGATGTTTGTGATTATTATGTTGAAGAAGGTGGGTATGATGTATATGAATCGGAGGGCGTCCGCCCTGCTTTCCATCTGAATCTGGAGGATGTACTTTTTCTGGCATCGCCCCGGCTGAAGTCAAATTCCGAGGGACATATTTCCGAAAGATCGATGGAAGAGGATGTTGATACATGGAAGTTGACGCTGCTGGATAATACACGCAATTTCTCTGTCAGCCAAAAGGAAGTGGAGGTCGAAATAGGAGATTCGATCAAACTTGATTATACCGGCGCAAAAGCAGGGGAGAATGAATATATCTCTGCCATTCTATCTCTGCCGATGGGTACCTTGGGCGAGGAGCCTGCGGGTTACGGACGCCTGAAGCAGGCAGAAGCTGAAAAGGGAACCTTGGTGTTTGAACTTCCGGATGATTTATATCCTAGAGAGTATGTATTAAAGCTGTTTAATGAGCATTACGAGGAAGGAAGTCAGGCGGATGCTGCCAGTGACTTTGTGGAAGTGAATCTGTTCGTAATCGGATATTATGTAGATGCCTGGGGGGAACATATGTCGGTAAAATCCGGCAGATCATATCAGAGCGTTGCTCCCGGGAATGCCATAAATCCAATAACCTTTGAAGCAGAAGAAGGGTATTACTTCCCCGAGGATTATAGCGTAGATGCTAAAAACGGGATTTCCGTAACAAGAAATTCCGATGAAACGATCACTGTATCCGGCACGCCTACAGCGAATACGAACATCGAGCTTCCGGCTCCTTCGGCTTGGCCGATAGCAAATATAGGCGAAACAGAGTATACAGATCTGCAGACTGCCATTGAAGGTGCACAGAATGGTGCTGTGATCACGCTTTTGAGAAATGCGAAGATTTCGAAAAAACTTACAGTTGAAAATGAAAAAAGCATTACCCTTGACTTAAACGGCTTTACCATCGACCGCGGATTGGCCGATTATGATCCTAAGTCAGAAGGATGTGTTATTTCTGTAGATGATAACAGTACCTTGACAATTACAGATAGCAGCAGTGAAAAAACCGGTGTCATTACAGGAGGTAATAATTCCGGATATGGCGGAGGTGTTTGCATAAGCTCCGGCACACTAAAGCTGAAAGGCGGTACCATCAAGGGGAACAGTGCACAAGGCAGAGGCGGAGGAGTCTATATTGGTACAGGCAGCCTGGAAATGACCGGCGGCGTGATCACCGGAAATATCGCTGTGCCCCAAAAGGAATCATTTTCTTTCTTTTCCGAACTAGCCTATGGCGGCGGTGTATATGCTTGCAGCGGTACCTATTTGAAAGTAAGCGGATCTTCGAAAATAACGGATAATCATATTCTGAGAGACGAAGAGACTTGTGATAATAATGTATATTTTTTTAGTGATGATGACTGCGTTCAGATCATCGGTAAGTTGACAGAAGGTGCATCCA
>JAILHW010000184.1 GCA_024695605.1 Lachnospiraceae bacterium
CCTTCTCAATGGAATTGCCATTTGTGATATGTGTTACGATATTATTTACAAATTCACCAAGATCTGTAAACTCGCTCCCACTCAGTTCTTCTCTTTGACGCAATTCTATCATCTTTTCTCTGAAAAAAGCAAGGTCTTCGACAGTCACTTGGCCGCATCAAAAAATGACCCTATAACTCCGTCCCCGGGGCCCATTTGCTATCCTTCCAGCGCCCGATCCGGCGCCAGCTCCTCGAATTGTCTGGTAAAGAGCTTATAGTAGCTGCCGCGTGCATCCATCAGCTCTTTATGGGTTCCCTGTTCGATGATCCTTCCGTCGCGGACCACCAGAATGATATCCGCTTCCACAATGGTGGACAGACGGTGGGCAATCACAAAGGAGGTTCGCCCTCTCGTCACTGTGGTGATGGCCTGCTGAATGGCCTTCTCTGTCACGGTATCCACCGAGGCCGTTGCCTCGTCCAGAATCAGGATCCTCGGATCCGCCAGAAGTGCTCTGGCAAAGGATAAAAGCTGCTTTTCTCCCGTAGAGAGCATTCCGCCCCCTTCTCCGACCTGACTGTCAAGCCCTTTTTCCATCTGCAAAACGATCCCGTCGGCAGATACCAGCCGAAGTGCATCCATGATCTCTTCATCCGTGGCATCCGGCCTTCCATAGCGAAGGTTCTCCCGGATGGTACCGGAAAACAGGTGCGGCGTCTGCAGGACATATCCGATGTTGCTGTGCAGCCACAGCTGTGACCGTTCTCTTGCATCCTTCCCATCGATCAGTACCTGTCCGCTTGTGGGCTCAAAAAACCGGCACACCAGATTCACCAGCGTGGATTTCCCCGCTCCGGTCTCTCCCACGATCGCCACATTGGTCCCCATAGGCACCTTCAGGTCGAAATGCTCCAGCACATACTCTTCTCCGTCCGGATAATGGAAGGATACATCCCGAAACTCCACATCTCCGTAAAGCGGTTCCCAGTTTTCCTTCTTCGGATGAAAGGTATCCCCGTACTTTTCAATGACATCCGGTCTGTCCGACACATCCGATTCGGTGGCCAGAAGGTTGGTCAGTCTCTCAATGTTTACCTGCACCGCGATCATCTCGGAAAGGGTCACGATCACATGCTGAATCGGCTCCATCATTCCCATGGCATAGGAAAGAAACACCGACAGCGTACCGATGCGGGTAAGATCCTCTATAGTCGCAAGTCCTCCGCGCCATAAAACCAATGACAGGGCAACGGAGCTCATCATCGTTACGCCGGCCGTAAACAGGGCGGAAAAATGTGTTGCCCTTACCGAGGTCCTTCGCATGTTTTCCGTATCCTTCTCAAAATCCTCCCGGATCCGATCCTCGATCACCAGCGTCTTAATGGCTCTGGCGCCTGTGATCCCTTCGTTAAAATTACCGGTAATGGTGGAATTGATCTCCCGGATCCTGCGGTTCAGATTCACCAGCTTTTTCTGGAAAAGACTGACCAGAAGCACCACAACAGGGACCAGAAGGGACACGATGCCGGCCAGCTTCCAGTCCAAAAGAAACATCATAATCAGCACCCATACAATGTAGGCGCCGTTCCAGACGATATCCATCAGTCTCCAGGCAACCAGCACTCCGATCTTTCCGGTATCGCTCATCACCCTGGCGTGGATATAGCCTACATTGTTCCGGTTGAAATAGGAAAAGGACAATTCCTGCAGATGATGAAAGGCCGCATTCCGAAGGTCCCGGTCCACCGACATCTCCACCTGACCGCATCGGTAGGTACAGATCAGATTGTCCGCCACATACAGCAGCAAAAGGCCCACATAAATCGCGATGAATGGACCCAGGCCCTTTAACGTATGCTCTGCCACAAAATGATTCAGGGCATACCGGTTAAAGAGGGGCCAGACAGAATCCAACAGACTGGAAAGCGTGCCCAGAAGGATCATAAAAAGGATCCTGGGTATATATTGTCTGATATAGGGCAAAAGCTTCGGAATCCCAAACCAGGGAAGAAAGCCGCCCGTTTCTTCAATTTTCTGTTCCATATTACTGTGCTCCCGCCATCTGGATATCAAAGATCCTGGCATATAATCCGTCACGGCGCAGCAGGCTTTCATGTGTTCCCTGCTCTGCTATCCTGCCGCGGTCAAGTACGATGATCTGATCCGCCTGCATCAGTGTTGTGATGCGATGGGAGATCAAAACCACCGTAGCCTGCTTTGTGTTTTCCTTCAGGTTCTTTCTGATCTTTGCATCGGTTTCCATATCCACAGCCGAAAGAGAATCATCAAAGATCATGATGGGGGGATTTTGCATCAGCACCTGCGCGATGGCCGTGCGCTGCTTCTGCCCTCCGGAAAGGGTTACGCCCCGCTCTCCGACAAAGGTTTCATATCCCCTTGTAAACTTCTCCACGGTCTCGTCAAGCGCTGCCGCTTTTGCTACGCTTCTGACCCTTTCCATATCCGGCGAACCCGGCTTTGTGATGGCGATATTTTCCGCCAGTGTGCGGGAAAATAAAAAGGGCTCCTGCAGCACAAGGCCGATCGTTTTCCGAAGCTGTCTTTTGTCTATGGTCTGAATGTCTCTTCCTCCAATGGTAATGCGTCCGTTTTCCTTCGGCAGATCGTACAGGCGATCCAGAAGATACACAAGCGTCGACTTCCCCGATCCCGTACCTCCCAGGATCCCCAGCGTCGTGCCCTTTTTGATGCAAAAGCTGACATCCCTAAGAACCTCCTGACCTTCTTCATACGCAAAGCTGACATGATCAAATACAATATCCCCGGTAAGATCCTGTTCCTTCAGAAGCTCCCCGGCTGCCTTCTCCTCACCCGCGGCGTCCTCCTTTGTCCTTTGACCGTCCTCCCTCTTTGCATTCATAATATAGCAGATACGATCCACGGAGATTCCCGCTTTACTCATATCGGAGATCACGCGCCCCAATTCCCTTACAGGCCAGATCAGCATTCCGTTATAGGATGCAAAGGCAATATACTGCCCCACCGTGATCTGCCCTTTGACACAGAACACCGCACCGAAGGTATTGACCAGCATAAACTGAAAGCCGGTGATAAAATCGTTGGAACACCAGAAAGCGGACAGCCACCCCATCAGACGGATCCACATTTTGGTATATCCGTTGTTCTGCTTTTCAAAACGTTCCCTTTCAAACTGCTCTCTTCCAAAGGCCCGGACCACGCGTACCCCTGTGAGATTCTCCTGGGCAATGGCTGAGAGGATTCCCTCCTCCTCGTCCGCATGCCGGAAGGAGTCCGCGATGCGGTTATGGAAAAAGAAGGAATACAGGATCACGATGGGAATGAAGATGCCCGAGATCAGCGCCATCTTCGGATGAATCCCGATCATAAAGTACATGGCGATCACGATCAGGATCCCTACACGAAACAGGGAAGTCATCTGCTCTGATAAAAAGTTTTTGATCGTTTCCACATCCGAGGTGCAGCGCTGTATGATATCCCCGGTATGGTTCTTTCCGTGCCAGGCGTAGGGAAGGTGCTCGATATGCACAAACAACTGATCCCGCATACGCCGG
>JAILHW010000199.1 GCA_024695605.1 Lachnospiraceae bacterium
TTTTGCATAGCGGTACTTTTCCTCAATGCGCTCATACGCCTCGGTCCGGCCGACCGTCTGCTCCACCATCTGGGCGGCATCCTTTAAATACCGCATGGCATCCCGGTACTGCCCCAAAAGAAGCGCTGCGTCCGCATAGGCCGTCAGAGCCGCTGCCATATGCTGATCCTTGACCTGCTCATGGATAAAGCCCTCTACCGCCTCCTCTGCCTCGGTCGCCGCCTCGGTAGCGATCTCATAGGATCTGGCAAGCTGCGGGCGCTCAAAGGTGATCCCGAGCTGCCTCTCCTTCTCCTTTTCCTGCTGTGCCAGCTTGCAAAGGGTGGACGCGATATTGGCATGGGTCACATAGACCTCAAATTCCTTGCCCTGGGTATGCTCCGCCAAAACCAGTGCCTTCTGCAGACATTCGATGGCCTTTTCATAATCTCCCATCTCCTGCAGCAGGAGACTTAAGTTGTTGTAAAGCGATGCATAGTAAAAATCATCCGGTCTGAGGTTTGCCTCATAGATGGGGAAGACCTCCATATAGAACTGATAGGCCTCCTGCAGCTTTCCGGCTGCCCGCAGGGCGTTGGCAACGTTCAAAAGCGTCGTGGCATAGGCTACGGTGCCCTCCAGCCCCAGACTCTGCATCAGCTCGATGACCTGCGATGCATAGCCGATGGATTTTTCCTTCTGTCCCGTTTCCCTGCAGTAGCCGATCATCTCATTTAACAACATGATCAGCGACTGGTAATCCTCCTGCCTGCTCGCGGATTGCATACACTCGATCAAATACGCCTCCGCCTGGGCATTGCGTCCGCTTGCAAACATCTCATCCAAGGTTGCATATACCTGATTCATATCCATAGCATGATCCTTCCCTTCCATAGTTTTTCAATAAAACAAACTGCCCCCTTTGCAATCCTTTGCAAAACGGGCAGTCCGATAATTCCATTTATCAATACCAGCGTATTTTCTTTGCCATCGCGATGAATTCCGCGTTGTTCTTGGTCTTGGAAAACAGATCGATGACCTGATTGACTGCTTCCTCGGGCTTTAAGCCGTTTAAGGCCTTGCGGATCAGGGTAATGGCCTCCTGCTCCTCCTGCGTCAGCAGCAGATCCTCGCGTCTCGTGCTGGATCTTGGAATGTCGATGGCCGGGAAGATCCGCTTTTCGGAGAGCTTCCTGTCCAGAACCATTTCCATATTGCCGGTTCCTTTGAACTCCTCGTAAACCACATCATCCATCTTGGAGCCGGTCTCAATGAGGGCCGTTGCCAGAACAGTGAGGGAGCCTCCCTCTCTCATGTTTCTGGCGGCACCGAAAAACCGCTTGGGCATATGCAGTGCTGCCGGATCCAGACCACCGGACAGGGTTCTTCCCGAAGGGGGAACCGTCAGGTTGTAGGCTCTTGTCAGCCTGGTGATGGAATCCAAAAGGATGCACACATCCTTCTTAAGCTCCACGAGCCTCTTGGCACGCTCGATGACCATTTCCGAAACTCTCTTGTGATGCTCCGGAAGCTCATCAAAGGTGGAATAGATCACCTCTACATTGGGGCCTTCAATGGCCTCCTTGATATCCGTTACCTCCTCGGGTCTTTCATCGATCAGAAGGATGATCAGATGGACCTCCGGATTGTTGGTCTTTAAGGATTTGGCCACCTCTTTTAAGAGGGTTGTTTTACCGGCCTTGGGCGGGGATACGATCATACCTCTCTGTCCCTTTCCCACAGGGCACATCAGATCCATGATCCGCATGGCCACGGAAGAGCCTCTGGTCTCAAGCACCAGCCGTTCATTGGGAAAGATGGGGGTCAGGTCTTCAAAATTCTTCCTGTTTGCAATGATATCCGGAGACAGGCCGTTGATCTTCGTCACATACAGAAGAGCTGCAAATTTCTCGCCCTGGGTTCTGGTACGAAGTGCTCCCTCCAGGATATCTCCGGTTTTCATACCGAATTTACGGATCTGGGCCGGTGCCACATACACATCCTTTTCGCCGGGAAGATAATTCTCACAACGGATGAATCCAAAGCCATCAGGCATGATCTCCAAAATGCCCTCTGCCGTCTCACCGCTGTCCAACTCCGGTGCAAATCCCAGCTTGTCCTTATCGGTACTCTCTCTGGGCACCAGACTCTTCACGGTGGGCGGATTGCCCGCTTCGGTCTCCTCCTTATCCTTCTCTACCATTGCTTCGATCAGATCCGCCTTTTTCAAACCGGTCACCTTAATGCCGCGGCCCTTCGCCAGATCTTTTAAGGTAGGCAGTGGTAAGGTCTCATACTTATCACGCATATCACTCATACTGAAGTTTCTCCTTTATCACTTGTATCATAGTGGGATTTACTAGCAGATTCGTCTGTAGAACCATCAGACTGATTTCAATCCCTACTATATACCAGAGCGAGCGATTTTACAAGTATTTCTTATTTTCCAACCTGTTTTTGCTCTGTTTTTGCAGCAATAGTCGGTAAAGGGTGAGAAAAAGATGCCCTGTCCGGTACGCGTTCTGTCTTTCCTGTTCCTTTTCTTTGATCTCCTCGATAACCGGCATGCCGTCTTCTCCTTTCTCCCGGTAATCGTTTCTGTCCTTCTGATCGTAATACCCCGATCAGACGCTTTTCGTTGCATACAGATTAATTACCGGATCCGTTATAGCGAAGCTCGCGTTCCATGGCGATCTGCCCCTCCCCTCTTTTATATTCCGCATTCCAGGGCACCTTTCCCATGATCTGGTCCACCTTGGGTGATCGGATGGCATCCGATGCATATTTGACAAAATCCTTTTCCATATTTTCTACCAGGAAACGGATACAGCCTGCCGGTGTGACCTTCCCCGGTCCTATATGCTTCATCATCTGGTCAAAGGCCTTTGTAGATGCAAGCTCCTTGCCCATGGCCAGGAGCTTTTCCTCGCAGGGATTCTGCATAAAGCAGCTGGTATAGGGTGAAAAGTACGCATCCTTTCCTGCCGTTCTGGCCTCCGTCTTGATCATCTCATGGATCACCAAAACCGCCAGCGTCTGCCTGGCCTTTTGCTCCTCCAGACGGGAAAACTCCCGATGCTCGTTGATCCGATCGAGCAGCATCTGCGTCCGGATCAGCGCAAAATCTGCCGAATACTCCACAGCTGCTCCCTTTCCTGCCGCAAGCTCCTTGATCTTGGCGGGTTTTTTCCAGGCAACCTCTTCATCCTGGATCAGCTCCTTGACCTGTCTGACGCTCCCGGACTGATGGCCCTTGAGTTTATCATAGATATACCACATCTCCCGCTTTTCCCGAAGCTGGGAATTTTTCATAAAGCAGTTGTCCAACTTAAGCTGTCTGTTGACATCAAAGGTGATCTCCCGCATCAGCGAATAGCGGGCAGCGGTTCCTTCTGCCTTTTCCTGCTCTCCCTGCGCCACCTGTGTCTCGAGCTTCTGAAACAGCTGCTTTTCGAAGGCTTCGATCATCTTGGACAGTCGTTTTTCCTTATCCACCATGGCAGCCTTATATCCGCAGTCCCGAAGGGACCTTCTGCGGCTTCGGATAAAGCCCTCCTGGGCCTGCTTCTGCTCTCCGGTCACAGACTGCAAAAGTTCATAGATCTCGCGCATCTGCCTGGCTTCCTCCTGATCGCCTTCCATCAGCTTCTCCTTTCCCGCAAACTTCTTCAGGGAAATGACAAAGCCGTTTTGTTCCTTCATGATGGCGATATAGCAGGCCTCATCCTTCTTCGCATCCCCGCTGGGCTTGATGGCTGCATTGATCAGCTCCCGCTCGATCAGCTGGCGAAACTGCGTCCCCACCGTAATGTCCTGATGCCGGATCTTGGTATTGAAGAACTTTTCCTCAAATTCCTTATTCTGTAAAATCTCCGGGATCCTGTCCTTGGTCACATGGATAAAGGTGCTCTCCTCAAACAGAAGATCGGCCTTGGCCTGCAGCTCCTCGCTCAGAAACGGATCATTGTTGATCCTGGCCAGCCAGTGGGGATCATTCATCATAGAAACCATGATCGCGCCCTTGATGCCCTTGTTCTTCTGTTCTTCCTTTTCCTGCTTCTCTTCCTCGATGAGCTCCTTTTCAAGTTCTCTTTCGGCATCCGTCTTTTTGGATATCAGATATTTGATCTGGGCATCGATGGAAAACATGGCATCCGATACACCTGCTTCCTGCGGATCCACGCTGTTTTTCTGTCCCTCCAGCTCCCGGATCATCTCATCCAGGCCCCGGATCTTGCTTTCCAGCGCCCGTCCTCTTTCACTTTTTGCTTTTCCCATAGCGTTCCCCCGTCTGTTACTCCAGGTTCAGTATCCCCGCAAATCCTGTCATTTCAAACACTTCGCTGATCATCTCATTGGCTCCGCGAACGATCAGCTTGCCGCCCTTTCTCTGCATGGCTACATGGGCCTTTTTCAGGATCCGAAGTCCTGCACTGGAAAGATACGCCAGATCCTTCATGTTCAGGATCAGCTCCTCATATTTTTCCGTCATCTGCATCACGATCTCTTCCGTATCGGGTGCTGTCTGGGAATCGAGTCTCCCCTCCAAAAGCAATTCTCCGCTCTGTCCTCTGTCTACCAGATTGATGTTCATGTTTTTATGACTCCTTTCTATGTCTTATCCTATTTTTTTGGTTATGGTCAGTATGTTCTTTCCCTCTTCGTAGGAATAGGTTACATCATCCATGTTTTTTCGTACCAGAAAGATCCCAAGCCCGCCGGTGCGCTCCAAAAGTGCCTCCTCGGAGGTATCCGCCTCTTCCTTTTTGAGCGGATCAAAGGGCTTGCCGCTGTCCAGAAACTGTATGGTCACGCTCAGCGGATCCTTTTGCACGATGCACTTGATGGTTGCCTTGCCCACCTCGGGATTGTAGGCATAGCTGGTTATGTTGGTAAAGATCTCTTCTACCGCCAGTTCGATCTGAAACAGGACCTTTGGTTCCACGTCGTAGGCTTCCAGCTGAGCGCGGACAAAATCCTGTACTTCATCCAGATACTGAAGATCGGCATCTACATGATACTCTGTCAAATGCTTACCCTCCTTCTTGTTTGATAGCCTGTTAGGCTCAAAAACGAGCCACAGCTTCCTGCAGCCCGTTTTTTGTTTTAGTTTACCCTTACCTCGGTCGTATTGGCACTGTCGGTGCTGGTTGTATCATCCGTAATAGACGTGCTGTCCGAAGACCCGGTGTCGGTGCTTGTGGTATCCCCGCTTTGGGCGGAGTTCTCGCTGACGGTCACTCCGCTCTGAACGGTGATGGTAAACTGCACTTTGACTGCATTGTTTTCCTTGGATTCAAATACCACGTAGTAAACCTGGTTGGTTCCTGTGTAATTTGAAGGCGGTGTAAAGACATATTCCGTCTTCTTGGTATTCTTATTGTTTACAGCCTTCACAACATCCGGTACAGGCTCCATGGTATCTCCCACCTTCCGGCTCACGGTGATGGTGAAGCCTTCATCGGATCCGTAAAGATCCGGTCTGAAGGTGATCGGAATGTCGGTTGCTACGGTAAAGTCTGCATCCTTGTCAACCACGGTCCTGGTCTCATTGGCATCAATCGCCCTTGAGTAGTAGAATGCCGTGATGGCGAAGGACAGGTTGGTCAGATTGATCTTCTTGGGCTGGCCTTCCGTAATTCTTTCTCCCAGACTTCTGGAGACCGGAATACCGTTCTCACCCAGCATTGCGGAGATCTCATCGATGGTCCATCCTGCTTTCACATTGTCGGTAATGCTGTAGCTGCCGTCCTGCGGAGCATCTGTGTAAGGCTCCAGGGTGAGGTAGCGTACCTTCTGCATACCCTTGGTCAAAAGGTAGATCTCCTGGGTCTCGCCTGTATTGAAGCTGTGAACATCTCTGTCGGCGATAAAGGCTCTGATGTCCTCATAAGTCACTTCGTGAACGTTTCTGAATACATCCTCATAACCGATGGTCATGCGAACCGGCGTTGCGGTACCGGACTCGGTAAATCCGCCTGCCTTAGCCGTGGTGAAGGAAATCTTCAGCGGCTGTACCACGTTCTCGGATACGATCATCGTACCCTTGGCATCCAGTGTCGTAGGCGTTCCCATGAGAACGATCTTGTCGGTAAAGCTGAACCAGCCGTTCATCAAAGGCTCCTTATCGGCGCTGCTTGCACGCTCATAATTCACAACTGCCGCACCATCCAGGGTTGCCTGTACGGTATCGCCGAACTTGATGATACGTAGTCCCGTAATATCCTTTACATAAGGCTCATTGAACCACATCTCAACTACATCGCCTGCCTGAATCCTGGTGATCTGCTCATCCGTCAGATACTTATATGCCGAATAAACCTCTCTGGAGGTGGGATCCACCGTGGTCGTGTAACGGATGGAGACTGCAATATCCTCCTTCTCCGCGATCAGCTTGGCTGCCTGGGTACCCTCGTCGGAGAGCTGGAGCAATACCTTCTGCTGGTCATACAGACCCTTGGTCTTCTCACCCTGCGTGATCATTCGAACGCCGCTAGCCAGAAGTCCTCTGCCGCCGTTCTTCTGCCAGGTGTTGATCACCGTTCCGGATCTAACCTGCTGTACCACTGCATAATCCGCATAGGCATTGATATCTCCGCCTGTGGTGGCAACAGCGATGAGAGCGTCTAAGGAAGCGATACCCTTAGCGGACAGTCCGTTGATAAAGAAGTAGGACCGATCTCCGTTTTCTCCTGTTCCCTCGTGCTTCTGCATCTGCATATTTGCGGTTGCATAAGGCATACCGGATACATTGGTATATTCAGCCTTACACTGCAGGTTATAAGAGCTGACAGGAATGGAATCGTCTGTCGGGTAAATATATACATTTAAGGTATCATTCTGGGACAGCGGCTCTCTGGAGAATACCGCGAGCCACTTGCTTCCCTGATCCTTCACCTCTACCTCGTTGGGCAGAAGACCGATCTTGATCTTCTGGTCATCGCCCTTTGCAAAGGTATTGGCCAGCTTTGCATTCTCGCCGGTCACTACGGAGTTACTGGTGATCAGCGTAGTCTTTCCGGTTCTGACATACTCATCCTTATTGGACAGCTGCAGTCTTCCGGCTTCCTCAATGGTATTAAAGGAAAGTGCTGCAATGGAAAGCTCCGAGGTATCTCCTCTGCTCTGTCCTGTCAGCGTAGCCTGGTACAGGGACTTCACATTTCGAAGTGTGATGTTGAAGCGATCGGTATGACCGCCGCGGAACATCAGGTAGGTCGAGGACACCGCAGGATCTCTGGTCGCGGTACGTCCCTGATCGACCGTATCCGTATCATGCTGCACCGGTTTGTTGTAGTACTTATACATCGCATCCACGATGTCAAAGGTCTCCGTGCTCGGGGTACCATCCGTCTGGATGTAATCCACGGTCATCTTCATTTCCCCGTAGAACTGTGAGGTATTCTCGGAATACTCATCTGTTGTCAGGCAGCACAGAAGGTTCAGCTCATTGGTATGAACCGTAATGGGCAGATCCACTGCGATATCCGCCATCAGACGTCCTTTCTTCTCCTCCTGATTTGTCTTCTTTTCCGCATCATCCATGTAGTCCTGGATACCGATCCAGCCCTCGTTGGGGATCGATGCCCCTTCAACCACCCAGGTCTCACTGAAGGAATTGAGGGACTGCTCCACGATACGGATCTCGTCGATCCGAAGCTTATCGTCCACCTGGGCATCCTCCATAACCGACTCCGGAATGATCCGAACGCCTGTCAGCTCGCCGTAATCCCTATTGGTGCTGATGACAAAGCTCTCTGTATTACCGGTTCTGAAGGTATCACCCTCTAACTGGGTGTTGGCCAGTACCACACCGGAGGAGCCGTTTTCAAACAGCAGCTGGAAGTAGAAATTATTCTTGGATCCGCAGTCTCCGTTTCCGGACAGGTCAACGGCCTGATCGGATACCTTTACCTTTACGGTATAGGACTTTCTGCTCTTGTCAAAGCCGAAGTTTTGCAGACAATCTTCGTAGGTCATATCATAACCGATGTTGGCAAATGCCTCCTCCTCGGTCTCCTCCAGATCCTTGGACTTGAATACCCACTCCACAGGCTCACCGCTCTGTACCAGTAAAGAATCCGGCAGGTAGGAAGACTCACTGCCTCTCTGGTCATCTTCATCCGCATTTCCTGTGGTCGTAGAACCCACGATGTTCAGGATATTGATTCCGGAGAACTCTCTGTAAAAACGGGCATCACTCTTCAGGATGGTATCGCCATTCTGGCTGTTAACCAGAGTCCAGTCACTTTCCAGAGGAGATACCGAATCCAGTGCCCAGATCTGCAGGCCGTTGGTCTGCCAGTCATCCGTACCACTCTCCAGCTGGTAAGCTGCATTGGTAAACTGATCCACATCCGGTACGGAAATGATAAAGTACATCGTATTGCCCGGAGACATACCGGCCACATAGCCGAAGTCGCCGTTTTTGGTGGTATCCGAATACCAGAAGCCGTAAAAGCTCTTGGCCATCTCACGAAGGGAATACCAGTCTGTCTTCCCCGAAAGTCCGGAGGTATTGGTATATTCAAACTGCATCTTGACATCTGCCAGCGTTCCGGCGGTCCTGGACTGATCCGTGGTCACACCGATCAGATACTTTTTACTGTTCCAGCCCGGAGGGGTCAGATCATTTTCTGAGGAAAGCGTCGTCAGCTGCAGGGTGATCTCCGTATTGGGCTCCACCTCAAGTCCGTACTCTGTCTCTGCCTTACGATAGAAAATAGGCATTCCGGAATACGCATAGCTGACAAAGGAGCCGTCCATACCGGCCTTCACCGATACACCATCCTTAATATGGTACATGGCAAAGAGACTGATCGCGATGGAATCCTCCTTGCTCAGATTCTGTCTTTCCTGACGGACTGCATTGGGCGAACCCTGCTTCTTCATTCCGCAAAGGGCTATGGCCTTATCATTTCCTGTCGTCAGGGAAATGGTGTTGACTCTGGCAAATCCCGGGATCATACCTTCAAAGTAAAGGCTCTGCCCCACCTGATAAACACCGGCCACCTCCGATTGTCCGATCCCATGATCCGCAGCCCACTTCAGGGCATTGGTGATCACCGGCACGGAGAGGACTCTGGTCTTTCCGGCTACATCGGTATAAACCATCCGCATCGCCAGAGATTCCACGTAATTGCCGCTCTTCAGGCTGGATTTTGTACGGTGTGACAGACATTCCAGTCCGGCGCCCGCCTGATCCGCAAAGTCGATACGGAACCCGTACCGGTCATTGGTGTTGGGGTCATATACACCGTCATTGTCAAATCCTCCGGTGATAATGGAGGAATAGGGGTCCTTCTGGAAGGATCTGGTGCCGTCCGCTGCTTCCACATAGCGTCCGTTAAAGCTCAGGATCTCATCATTGGCCCAGGTAAAGGTTCTGAAGCCCCCGTCGCTGGAGGAATTCTTGAAGATGACATCGGAAAGCAGCTTTCCTGAGAAGTTGGCAAAATACTCCTTGGAGAAACCGCCCACCATATCCAGACCGTAAATGTTCTCCACCTCATAGATGCTCAGTCCCTGACAGGTCCAGCCATTATGTCCGCCCTTTACGTAGTGCGTAAAGAACTGCACATTGGTAACCTCGTCAATGGGCTCCTTGGTGTGAAACAGCACCTGGTTTTTACTCTCGGACTGCAGCGGTACAATGCCGGAATTACCGGTTCCGACCAGGCTGGCATTCACCACATCCGTATAGCTCATATAGTCCTGATTGATCGCGGAAATATTGACGTTGTTCTTTTCCGCCATCTCATTCATCTCCCGCATACCGTCGGCAAAATCGCCTGCCTTCGGGAACACATAGATGGAACGCTCCTTCCCTTCCGATTTGTAGGTGATGATGAAGAATGCGATGTTATCACCGGCTTCCGCACCGGTGGTTGCTTCCAAAATATAGGTGTTGGGTGCCGCCTCCACAAACGGTATGGCCGTATCCTGCTCGGGATTGGCATCCGCTGTCTGCTGCTCAGGTTTCTGACCGGAGGATACATCCTGCTGTCCGCTCAGATCAAAGAGCACATACTCTCCCTGGCTTTCCACATTGAGTCTGTTCTCCTGCTGTCCGGTAGCAGCATTTAAGATCTTGCCGGATACCGGATCATAGAGATTGGAATGGTACAGTCTGGTAAAGCCGTTGGGGACATTCTTAACCTCGCCGCTCTCTCCGACCTTATAGGTCTTCATGGCTTCATCCACAAATGCACCGCCATGCAGCGGGATCCAGCCCTTTTTGGCGATCACGATCTCCAGTGTCAGGTTGTCCTGCCAGGCCACCTCTCCGTTTCGAAGGATCTTGTCCCCGATCACGCGTACCTTCTCCATTTTGCCCTTGCCGGCAGGCTTGGATGCTGTCCATTTTTTTACGGAAGGATCATAGAACTTTCCGTCAAAGACCAGTCCGCCATCCTCTACCTTTGCAGTTGTGCAAAGTACTGTATAATCCGGGGTATAGATCTTGAAGCGTTCCCCGCTTCTGATATTGATGATCATACCGGCCTTTTTGGTACGGTCACCAAAATACAGATATCCGTCTCCGAAAAATGCCCCGCCAACGGGTACTTCATAAACCTTCGTTTCGCCCGCAGCACCGTCCGGAGTCTCCTGATTGCTGCCTGAATCGGCACTCAGCAGAAGATCCTCCCACATTTCCGTGGGATCCTCATCGATAAACTTGGATACCTGATACTGATAGACATCTGCTTCCGCGATCTGTTCGAAGACCGCAAGATGCTCCTTCTCTACCTTGGCCTGAAAGGCTTCCACGCTCGTCAGCTGCCGAAGATCACCGTCATAGGCCAGCTTGCTGCCGTCTGACAGGGTCATGATCAAAAGACCATTCTCAATGCTCCATCCGGTCGGGGTAACTCCCTTCGGGATCAGCTTGCTCTTTCCGGCCGTGATCGCCAGATCCAGATCGGAAATGATACCGTTATTGGCATCGAGCATCAGCTCCACATCCATATTGATAAAGTAGCCGCCGGCAAAGGGCTGATACCCCTGCTCAATGGAAACGGCCGTGGTGCCCTCCTCCGGATTGATAAAATAGCCGCTCTTGGACGGATCAAAGATATCGGACTGGGCTGTTTCATCATCCAGAACCGGCGTATTCTCGGAAACCGTGGTTCCCTCCTGCTCCGCCTTCTTCTTTTCCTCGTACTGCTCCAGCAGCTTCTTGCGCTTCTCCTCGAGGATCTTTAGCTTATTCTGGACACTTCCTTCCTCAAGGTAAGCAGACACCTCGATCGCACTCATCTCCTTAAACCCGTGGAGATGACTGTTCTTAGAGGTTTCAATCAGTACAAAGCCTGTATCGGTTTTGTCCACATACTGGGTGTAGTCCGCGTTACTCCGATTCTGGATTGCCAGATACGGCAGATTATCCAGGTTATCCTTCCACATTTTATAGTTGAAGCTCGATGGCAGTTTCAAATCTTTTTTAAAGTCTTCATAGCCATATATCCTCTTCGTCTGCGGATCATACGCCTGCAGAGCACCGTTCTTTCCCTTTAAGAAAAAGCCGGAATAGGTAGGCTCAAACTCCGCAAACTCCGGTCCCAGCTTTATGACCTCCTCCGTCACCATATCCCTGAAATAACGAACGCCTCCGTTTTCCCCTTCCTCTGCTTTTTGATAGGCGGCAACCTCCTCATCGGTAAGCTCTGTCAGCGGGTAAGCATAAGTTTCAAGCTTCGCGGCTGATGTCCACCCGTAATAAAATTTACCATCCGGTGTATTCATGTTGCGCAAAATCGCGATATCCCCATAGTTAGTGAACGTGATAAAGGGGTGGCCCTCCACTTGTCTGATCGTAAAAGTATCTTTGTTATTCTCATCAAATCCCAGGAGTGCTTTGAGGCTGGCCGTAGTATAATCCTTTCCATAGATCGGATCATAAAACACCATATTCTCGCCCTCTCCATGCACTAACAGACCGGAATAAGTCGTCTGATAGTCAAGGTACTGATAGCCAATCTTATATACGATATGGGTAAAGTCATCCCTGATATATCTGTAGGTGTTTTTCCGGGTTTCTGTCTCTTCCTCATCCAAAGGCTTAAAATCATGATAGTACCGTACTGTGATGGCACCCGGAGAGATGACCTTCAGTACATCACCGTCCCTTTGATCCCTGACTATCACCTTGGCCTTATCATCCGTCGTATGTCTGAGGGTGATAAAGGATGCCTTATAATACTCCTCGGTCCTGACGATCTCAAAGCTTTCATAAGCGCCTAAAACAGTACACAGCTCTTCCACATCATAGATCTTTTTTCCGACCGGGTCATAAAAGGATGCCTCCTGATCCTGCCCCTTCATAAACAGTCCGGATGCCGTAGGCTCATACCCTGCAAGCTCCGGGCCCAGCTCTATGATCTCATCCTTTGCGGTATCCCGAAACAGCCGGCTTGCCGATCCGTCATCCGCAAATGCCGAAAGGGCGCCCACCAGGCCGCCTAAGGAAATTCCTCCGGTGATCAAAGCAAGACAAAGCAGCATAGCGACTGCCCTCATCCCTCTTCGATCTTGTTTTCTATGATGTCTGGTATTCATGATCCGTTACTCCTTTTTCGCTCGCTTTCTGATTGCCATACGCAAAAAAATCTCTGCGTTCTCTACCCCTAATACCCAAACGTCCGGTGAAAGGTTGCATCAACCGGCCTGATTCTTCATTTTTCTGCGATTGGCATTGTACTCGGTGAGCTGTTCAATTGTGATCTCAAGGATATCATCCTCTCCCTCCATGAAGTCATCCATGGGGTTGTATTTCTCCATATATTCTGCTTCCTGCTCGAACATATCAAAGATGTTGAAGGACAGACCATCGTCGTCATCATCGTCGTCATCATCCTCATCATCCTCATCGTCATCGCCAAACAGGAATTTCTCAAACTCATCCGCATCCGGAAGATCGGTATCCTCATCTTCCTCCTCGTCCTCGTCCTCATCATCCAGATCGAAGTCGAAGTTCTCATCCTCATCAGAATCCTCATCCTCATCCGCATCGATTCCCTCGGAAAGATCCGCAAAGGAGAGTTCTCTGTTCCGAAGCTCGTCATCTGCCAGAAGCTCAACCTCCTCATCGGTAAGCTCCTCGTCATCCAGCTCATCCTCCGCCTCAAAGTCATCCTCCATAGAGAAGCCAAAATCGAAGTCGGAAGCGGAAGAAGCGGTTTCGAGATCCTGATCCTCCATATCCCGGGAAGTGCTCTCCGAAGAGGTCTGCATCGTATCGGTATCCTCTGCAAACAGATCCGATGCGAACGGCTCCTCTTCTTCGGAAAGAGAAGGTGCTGCGCTGAAAGATGGTGCGATAGCGGATGTCTGCACAGTCGCTGCCGGGATCTGCACAACCGGTGCCGGGATCTGCACAGCTGCTGCCGGAACCTGCACGGAAGCGCCGCTTTGCTGCAGCATTATCTGCTGCTGCATCACCTGCAGCATTTCGCCAAGCTTTAATACCGCATCCTGAATGCCCGCGCTCTTTTGTGCCTCGAGTGCCGCCTTTTCGAGCTCGATGGTCTTTCTCTGGGTCTCTAAGCGCTCTGCCTCCAGGCGGTTTCTTTCCAGCTCCATCTCCCGTCTGAGCACTTCGATCTCGTGATCAACGTCCTCGGATCTGCTTGCCCGATAGCTGCGCGCAGGTGCTTTGTATGATACCGCTGCATCCGCTGCTGCTTCTTCTGCGGCATAGGTCTCATCCTCTGCGGCATAGGTCTCTTCCTCTACAGCATAGGTCTCTTCCTCTGCGGCATAGGTCTCTTCCTCTGCGGCAAATGCCGGCTCCCCGGCAGCTGCCTCTTCATAAAGCGCTTCGGTCGTCTCTTCGCCGCCCTCTGCAACTCTCTGCTCTCTTCTCTGCGCAAGCAGGGCATCGAGCTGCTCATCCGTCATATCGTCATCAAACAGCAGATCATCCGGCAGCAGATCGTCTGTCTGCTCCGGGGATACGCTCTCCTGCATAACGTCGCTGACAGCGGCAGTTCTGGCTGCCATCTCTTCTTCTGTCAGAATATTGAAGGTCACTGCCTTCTTCTTCGGCCTGTTTTCGCTGATGATCTGCTCTGCCGCACGATTGGCGGCTGCGGACAGATCGTGGGTGCTCCGGCTGGCTGCCACAAAGCTCTCCCAGTTCGCATAGCCCTGCTCTCCTATGAAGTAGTGGCTGGTATATTCTTTTTTCTGGAACATATCCACCATGGAAGGCGGAACCTCCACCTGGAAGGTGGAACGGCTGGATGCCGAAAGCACGGTAAAGGCCTGTCCTCTCGGTGCCTGCATGATCTGCTCCTGCTCGTGGGAATTGATCCCGCCGGCCTTCTCATAGAGCTTGCACAGATCGTGAATATCATTGGGCGCCAGGGCAAAGATAAAGCTGTACTGGCAGGCATTGATGATCGCCGTGGACTTTCTGGCAAGCTCCTCACTGCCCACAAAGTCCTTGATATTCTGGGTGATAACGATCTGCATACCGTTGTACTTACGGATACGCTTGGCAAGCTGGAACATAAAGTCCAGAGCGATCGGGAATTTCTCGTCGATAAAGACATGTGCCTCATCGATGACCACCACGATCTTACGGTTCAGATTGTATCTGGTGTTGTAATCCCTGTTCTTGATGATCTCATTGTCAATGTACTTCAGTACCAGAAGCATCTGGGCATTGGCGATCGTCGTGTTCCGGTTGGAAAGCATGCTCTGGAAATTGAATACGGTAAAGTTCTCCTCCGTGGTAACCGTAGAGGGGCCGTTCCAGATATTGGCATTGCGTCCGCCGGTAGAGAATTTGGCAATATAGTTGATCAGCGTACGCAGCATGGTACGCAGGTACTCATTCTCCGTTCTTTCAAACTCCGCCAGAACCTCATCATACAGATCGTCAAAGATCGGATAATCCTCCGGTGCATAGCCGGACAGATCCGTATCCGCATAGATGCCGCGGTTGGTGTACATTCTTTCTACCAGAGAGTTCAGATACTCCAGCGCATCCTTTTCACAATCCGGCAGGATCTGCTTGAAGAACTCCTCCAAAAACTGCAGATGGGTGGCAAAGCTTCCCGTTACGGTGCCGGTGCCATCCTCCTCGTCATCATCCAGCGCAGTGATGATATGGAAGGGATTCAGTCTGCCGTACTGCGCATTTCCCACGTTGATGATCTTACCGTGCATATTGCCGGCCAGCTCCGTATATTCGTTCTCGGGATCGAGAATAAAGATCTTGGCATCGTCCGCGGAAAGGTTGGCAAGGAGCGATTTGGTGGCATAGGATTTACCGGAACCGGATTTACCTATGATCACCATGTTGGAGTTGATCCTTTCATTGTCTCGGCGGAAGAAATCCACGAATACGGGGATTCCCTCTGCACTTCCCAGCTTAAAGCCTGCGGTATCGGAAATATGCGCATAGATCCAGGGGAAGGTTGCCGCAACGGAATTGGAGGGCATTCCCCTGGAAAGCTTCTTCAGGGGATCATAGTTGGAAACCTGGGATCCGATGAAGGCATTGAGCTGATCGAAGTCCAATCTGGAAACCCGGATATTTTCCTCACTCCAAAGCTGACGTACCACCTTATCCATCTCTCCGATCACGGGCAGAGAGGACTTTACGGGTGCGTCCACGGAAGGATCCATCCTGGATGCCGCAATATCATAGACCGTTACATAGATATTGACATCCATCAGTGTCTCATTGTCACCCTGAAGCGTTGTCAAAAGCCCGCTCAGGGAGGAAATATGCTGGCCCAGCTCGATGAGCTTGGAATCCACGTTGGTATTCTGGTACTGGCTGCGCAGCTCCTGAAGAGAGCGGTCGATCGCCGTAATACCCTTGTTTCTGTCGATCGGAGTACATTTGAGCACAACCTTCGTGCCCGGAATGGACATGACGCCTGCCAGGAAGGCATCTCCCACCAGCGTCGGGTAGCCGCTGACTCTGTAGGTATGGGTCACAACGCCGCTGACGATCGTATCCCGGACCTTGATCCGCACATTTTCCGGCATGGCCCACTGGGCATAATCCTCCGGATCCATCTCATCGATCTCACGCTCATCAAAATCCAGTTGGTTGGTGTATTTCAAAAATACCGCCAGCTCCTTGGTATCGAGCACATGACCGGTCAGCTCGCCCTGCTCCAAATTGTGCATGGCATTGCTGATCTGCAGGTTCAGGCGCGCCCGATCCTGCTCAAACAGAGCCAGATAGTAATAGGCCGTTACGACCTTTTCATCAAAGCACATCGTGGTCAGCTCATTGATCCTGTCATAGAGCACTTCCACTCTGGCCTTCAGCTCATCCTCGGACAGAATGCCGCTCTCATAGGACTTTTTGAGCTGCTCGAGACGCCCGTACTCCCGCTCGATGTAATCGTCATACTTGATGGGGCGCTCGATCTTTATGATATTGGCATAGTTGCCCTCCTGTAAGCTGCGAAGGGTCTTGCCGATCCCGTTTTCAATGGAATTGTTACGGCGATGCTGTGAGAAGAACCGAAACTCAATGGGATCGATCTCAATGACCTTGCCGTAGTACTTTCCGCCATACTCGATAAAGCCGTCCTTAATATCCGTAAACGCAATGAGGTTCTCCATGAATTCGCCCGGAGAGCTTCCCTCTTTGGCTTCCTCTTTTTCCTTTTTCTTCAAAGCGGAGCGCTCTGCGCGCGCCATCCAGACCGCATTCTTTTCCTCCTCGGTGGCGGTCTTGCTCTTTAAGATCCGGTTTTCCTCCCGGATCAGTTCTTTTTCCCGTTTCTTTCTCTCCTTAGCCAGCTCCCGGTCACTCTTCAGTGTGCCATAAGGGTCAGCCTCATCCGCTGTCCCGGGCTTCTCAGCTTCCCCGGCGTCAGTCTTATTTGACACATCCGACTCAGGCGCCTTTGCTTCGGCCCCTGCAGTCTCAACCTCCTGCTCAATGGTTTCACCGGTTATAGCTTCTGCAGACTCCGTTGCTCCCGACTCCTCCGGGAAGAACTCTGCCTGCTCTTCCTCGAACTGCTCCTCTTCGACTTTCCTTCTTCTCTTGCCTTCTTTTTTGTTCTGTTCCCGATAGTTCTCGATCACATCCCTGCGAAGCTTACCGGTTCGGATATCCCGCATCATAGCGTCATCATAAACACGGGAAAAGCGCTTGGGAAGGACAACATATTTGAGGATTCTCAGGACAAACTGGTAATTGGGTTCATCATCCAGTCTGAGTACCAGGAAAAAGGTGACGAATGCAATGGCGATACAGATTCCCAGTTTCCAGGGCAAAGACGATATGGCAAATAAAAGTACCAACGCCGCTCCCAGTGTCGCCACTATGATGTCTCCTATAGACACTCCTTTAAATAATTCAATTCTGACCTTCGTTTTTCCGGGAATCAGTCTCATGAAGCTTGTCCCAATCCTCTCTTAGTCTTTAACACACCAATGACGACTCCCCTTTTTCGGCAGGATCCGCTTTTCGTCTCCTGCCGAAGGGCAATCGTCTTTAATTATTGTTATTATCATTCATATTCGGGATGATCGGCTGCGGTACCTTTGCATAAGCATTACCGTTCACCATAATATTCCCATTGTTTAAATTCTGTATCGGCTGCGCATTGTTGATGAAATTCGGCTGCGCCACATTCACCTGCGGATTGTAGTCCTGCACCGGCACATTGTTATCCATCTGCGGATTTGCAACCATGCCGGGTGCAACCTGGTTGTTCACAATCTGCGCCTGCTGTACATTCCCGCCGGGCTGTACAATATTGTTGACTCCCGCATTGGCATTGTTGATGTTCACCTGCTGCACATTGTTATTGACTCCCGGATTGGCATTGTTGATGTTCATCTGCTGCACATTGTTATTGACTCCCGGATTGGCATTATTGATGTTCACCACCGGCTGTCCCTGGGCGCCGCCAACTGCAGGACCTACGCCGCCCTGACCGGGCACCGCAGGCCGGACTCCGCCGGCTACAGGACCTTTGCCCTGGATGGGTGCTCCACCCTGGATGGGCGCTCCGCCCTGGATGGGTGCTCCGCCCTGAATGGGTGCTCCGCCCTGGATGGGTGCTCCGCCTTGGATAGGTGCTTGACCCTGGATGGGCGCTCCGCCCTGTATCTGTCCCTGTTGATTGGGTGCAACATTTTGCACACCATCACCGCCGGCTTGCAGATTATTCACTCCAAGATCCCCTATAGGATTCGGGACATCACCGGGCTGCTGGCCATCCACACCGAGCTGCTGGCCATCCACACCGAGCTGCTGCCCATCAACTCCGGGCTGCTGGCCATCCACACCGGGCTGCTGGCCATCCACACCGGGCTGCTGGCCGTCAACTCCGGGCTGCTGGCCGTCAACTCCCGGGCCTTCGCCGCCTTCCTGCATGCCCTCCTGATTTGCAAAATCCTGGGAATCCGGCAGATCGCCGCCTTCCTGCATGCCCTCCTGATTCGCAAAATCCTGGGAATCCGGCAGATCGCCGCCTTCCTCCATATCCTGCATACCGTTCGGATTCTCATCCTGCTGCGCCTGGTCTCCACCGGCTCCGCCGCCTCCGGGACCGCCCTTACCCTTGGGCGTATAGCCTGTTGCTGCTCCGATTCCGGCATTCACAACTCCCTGTGTCATGTCAAGCGCCTTATTGGCCAGTTTGCTGGCGGCGCCTCCACCGTCTCCTCCGCCGCCGTCGCCGCCTCCGGCTCCACCGCCGGCGCCTCCCCCGGCTCCGCCGCCTCCGGGACCGCCGCTGCCGTGACCGCCGCCTGAGCCCTTGTTTTTGTTTTGAGGCTTATGACCGGTCGCTGCTCCGATTCCGGCATTCACAACTCCCTGCACTGCATCCAGTGCTTTATTACCAAGTCCTGACTTGGAGGGAAGTCCGCCGCCGCCACCGGCTCCTCCGCCGCCTTCGCCGCCTGCTCCGCCGGCTCCGCCGCCAGCGCCTTTGTTCAAAGCCTTCTTTGCAGCACCAAAGGCCTTGTTAACACCCCAGCCTGCAGTTTTTCCTACCAGACCACGCATGGCATTTCCAACGGTATCGGAAGCATTGATCGCCTGCCATCCGGCGTTATCCGCCAAGATACCGGTTACCATACCGGAAGCCTTTCGGGCCGTCATAAAGGCAATTACGATCATCATCAGCTTTCCGAGGTAGTCCAGCGGACGCAGGAAGTTGATGGTATCAAATCCCAGATTCGCGGACAGATCAAACAGCTTCAAGTTTTCGGAAGCCACGATAGGGATAAAGATCTGTACCACCCTTACGGAAAGAACCGTAGCGAATACGGAAAAGCTCTGAATAATAAATGCAGTCAGCCACTGCTTTGCTTTACCGCCGTTATCCAGCGGCCATACTGCAAAGAAGGGCGGAGCGATCAGATACAGAAACAGCATATTGAAGATCCTGGATATACAGTTTCCGATGATCGCCAAAAGCTCAGCCGCCATGAACAGTGCGGTCAGCCAGATATAGACATAGTCGATATCACTGATAAAGAAGCTTTCAATAATGGCTTCATAATTGTAAATGGTAAACCTGCCCTGTCCGTCGGCATAAAACTTTCCGCGGACGGGATCCGTAAAGGACGGATCCTTATTATAATCCTGATTTCGTGCCGCATGCATCGTCCCGCAAAGGAAACACATTCGATCCAGCGGAACACTGGCGCCTACGCTGAAATCCATACTTTCTGTTTTGTTGAATTTTCTCATCGGATAAAAGCTCTTATCCGTCTGGATCGTATCCATAACGCTGGTCACGGCATTGGATAAGCTGTCATAATAGACATCCGCCTTGGCTTCCTGACTCAGTTGGGCCGCCAGCGCGATCTTTTGCAGGGAATTCTGCCAGTTGTTGATGGGATTGCCCTTTTTGTCCTGGGTCGGATAATTGTAGTCAAAGACTCCCTGCCTTTGCAGCCACTCCATTTCCGGCCGGATCTCATTGTAGCAGGCGTTGATGTTATACCTGCTGTTATAGCTTGGATTGATCGAGTAATTACCTATGGTATTGAGCACCCTGGCCATCGTGGAGAGCTCTTCATCCGAAAATGTCCTCTCCGCCTCCAGATGGAGATTGGAAGCGTTGTTAAAGACATAAGCGATCTGGGTCATCAGCTTATCGGAAAACTCCAACACCACGGAAAACCCAAAGGTCAGCGAAATGATGAACAGGATGCTTCTGAACAGATTCCCTACGATGGTTCCCATAGAGGCCTGGTTCTTGCCTTCGATATCGAACATCTTTCGGATCACAGCAATGATCGCAAAGCCGAAGGCCATGGCGATACCGATCAGGGCCATCCCCCAATAAGCATTCGTAACCGTCCTATTGGAAAAGAACACATCGATCAGCTTCGTTTCATTATCATTCAAATAGACCGGGTGCGTTCCCGCGAATACCTCAAAGATGACATACAAGGCTCTGACGATACCGCAAAGGGCGATAGCGATCAAATACTTGATATGTGCCCACAAGGTGGTAAAATCAAACGCATCTGTTATCCAACTCATACCTGACTTCCTCTGACTTCCTCTTTCCTTACCACGCTCTTATCTGACGCGCATTCTGGCTCTTTCAACATGCAGGTAAATGATGACTGCGGCGATGATCGCAAGGAACAGTGCAAAGAATACCACACTTTGCGCGTTCAGATACAACAGGATCGTTACCACATATTCCGATTCATTTCCTGCCTGATCCACAGCAGTAATCTGATACTGCCCGGATGACTTTAACGTATTGCCTTTGACCTTATACTCGGCTCCGTCCTTTAAAAAGGTCATGCTCTCGCCCTTTTCAAGGCCTTCCCAGGTGACCGGGCCCCTTGCCCGATACTGTTCATCCACACCGATAAAGGTCAACTGCGGCGGTGTATGATCGATGATCACCCGAAGCGTGTAATGCAGATCTGCCTTCGGGCAGCTGTATTCCGCCTTCATCTCTCCTTCGGTGATCATTTCGATCCGGGTGCGGTTGTTGTTGATCTGCACACCGTCGATATAGACCGAATCCACCTGAAACCCATCCGGCATATCATAGTAATTGACAGCTCCCGTGGTCGTGCCGATGATGGTAAAGGAAAACAGATCCTCCACATCCACACCGCTGCCGAGCCTTACGGCATAGGCACCCTCCTGTGAGATCATTTCCAGATCCTGATTTTCCAAAAGCTCTCCGTCCCTATACAGGGAAACCTGTACACCCTCGGGGACCCGGATCCCAACCGAATCCTGGGTGATCATCCCGTCTGCCACACTGGACATCACCTCACAGTTGAAGCGGCTTGACAGAAAGACAAAACAGTTCATTCCCCTGTCATACAGCATCTTCTGGGAAAGATCGATCCTGGCATCCTCGGAGATGGATTCTCCGTTTTTCCCAAGGGGCTGCCCGGAAACCAGATCCAGCTCACCTTCATATTCCATGACCGCGCTGCTATAACCACTGTTCCCTGCGCTGCTGGAGCCGGAAAACCCGTCCGCCGACTCTCCGCGGCCCGTTACCAGCTTATCCGTCCACTCCGGCATGGAATCGTCTTCACTGCTCTCTTCGCTTTGGCTGCTATCCTCCTGCACCTGCTGCGATGCAGAGCCAAAGCCTGCTACTGCATTGTCCGCTGCAATCCCCGAAGCCGTTGACATGGAGTTATCGCTGCGTCCCTGGGAGCTGCTACTATCCTGGGTATTTCCCGAAAACACCTGCTGCAGAACATCCTCCGTGGAAGCCCCTGTTGTCTGGGTGGAGGAGGCTGTATCGCTCTGTCCTCCGACATCGGGAGTGCTTTCGGCTCCCTGTGAAATGGGCTGCGGTTCATTTTCGCCGCCGATCACCTGCCCTGTTCCGGCATCAATCTCGGTCACTGCAGCAAACACATTTTGACCGGTAAGAGAAACTCCTGCAAGCATACCGGCTGCCAGACAACCGGCCAGCATCACTCTCATCTGTTTTCTCTTTTTCAGGATCTCTGTATTTGAGCCTGTCATACTAAATACCTCCAAGGGGGTCATTTCGTTGCAACGAATTTTTGTTTCCTGTATCTTTTATTCCTGTGTATCAGCAGATTTTTCTTCCTCCGATGCGTTTGCCTTTGCCGCTTCGGCCGCCTCTGCGGCCTCCCTTGCCTTCTGGGCCTTCAGTCTGCCTTCCTCGGAGGTATCTCCTTCCACCTCACCCTCTTCCATGGCGAGTGCCTCGGGATCCTGCGTCCTGTCCTCGTTCTCATAGCTCATAACACCTTCTACGGCAGTAGCGCCGCCTTCATATGAGGCATCCTGTACCAGGACATTACCATATGCATCGCACCCGAGCAGGAAGCTGATCTTCATATTGACCAGTTTGCTCTGGATCGTCAGCCTGCTATAGCCCTCGCTCTTTCCAAAGAGCTTGAGCCTTACGGTCTCCAGGTCCTCGGACACATTGCTGCCCTTTCTCCAGATATGCAGATCCTGATTCTGATACCAGGCCGGATCCTGTCCCGGCTCCGGGATCATATTGTAGGTTCCAAGCGCATTCCGGCCAGTATAGTCTCTTTTTAAGGAGCTTACCTGTGCATCCAGCTCGCGAAGCTCTTCAAGAAGCGCAGGATCGTCAATATCACTGTAATCGATCGTCCCGGAATCCTCCTGCAAAAGCACATCCTCCTCGTCCTGATCCGTCTCCTGCGAAGGCTCCTCTGTTTTGATCTCTTCCCCCGTTTCGGTGGCGTTGCACAGCTCATATTCCCAGTCGCAGAGGTTGGGAAGCTCCAATAAAAACTCCTGCTTCTCATTGACCTGATACCGGAATGGATAGGCACTGTCCTTTGCCATCTCCACGACGCCGGTCATCTCCTGCGCATCCGCTCCGCCGAACATGATCTTGAGCTTTCCCTTCTCATCCGGCTTGATCGTCAGAGAAAGGGTAACCCTGGCACTGACATCCTCCCAGGTCTCCTCGGGCAGTCCCGCACTGTTATAGACAACCTCTGTTTCCTCTCTGTTTGCCCCTTCTCTGGTAAAAGCAAGCGAAAACTGATCCGATGCCGTCAGGGGCTTTACCGTAAAGACCGCCTTATGGTTTTTCTCTTTCCCCTTCTGCTTTACGGATACCGGCGGCTCGATCACCACCGGATCGGTCAGATACCCTTCCTCATCGGTCTCCGGATAGATCAGGGTCTCCGGTGTGCAGTTCCAGATATGTTCCGGGCTGTAGCTGCCGTCCAGCGTCACCTTCATGCTTCCGTTTGATTTGACTTCGATCTCATAGGGATAGTTGCTGCCCCCGGTATAGATCTCTTTTTTTCCGCAGCCTGTGAGTGCCGCAAATACGACAAGAAGCAGCGCGCATGCCGCTGCCTTTGCCGGTTTTGTATGCTTCCAAAAATGATTTGTTCTTTTCATAGGTCTCTTTCTTTTTGCATCTGTGATCAATGTTTGACGGCATTTCCCTCCACCGCATCTTCGATAGAGGTGAACTGGGAATTGGATAAAACCCCATTTATGACACTGCTTACAATTGTCATTTTCTTCGAATCGTTATTCTGACTTTCTTCAACATGCGGTGTGTAGATCGTACCCTTGTTGACGATCCTCACGCCCTCTGCCTTCATGGAAGCGGCACCGCTTTCCGAAGCACTGATCAGACTGTTCTTGTTGGGAGAGCGATAAGCCAGCCAGTTGTTGTTGTAATACGCTCTGAGCATTCCCAGGTCAGTCAGCTGATAGCCGGCATACAGCACTGCCCCTGCACGGTTCTCGATCTCTGCCGAGGAGTTGGCGATCAGACGATTACAAAATGTAGTTCCGAAATTATACAGCTTTCCGCCCTCTGTCAGCTTGATCTGTCCCTGCTGCACCACATTCAACGCACTCGGGTCGGTCTGGCAAAGGATCACCCTGCCCTTGTTCATTACGATGAAGGCTCCGCCGTTTTTCACTTCCACACACGCCGTTCCGGTCTGGCTGCTTTGTCTGGAGTAGGCCATCAGCGTAGCGCCGTCCTGTACCAGAAGGGTTCCGCCATCCACTTCGATCTTACCGTTTAAGAACGTAGTGCTGTTGACCACCAGAACCGCGCCTTCCTCTACCTTCGTTACGGTCTTTTCCGGAAGCACGCTGTTTTTCTTCAGGCTGGTCACCTGTCCGCTGTAGCAGTGGATCCCGGCAGGATAGATGTTAAAGGGTACTTCCTTTCCGGTATAAAAATAGAACCACTCTCTCTTTCCTTCACGGGTCTCGTATTCGGCAGAAAGGTTATCACCGTTTGTCTTAAATACCGGATCGCGTCCGCTGACATTCTGGAAGATGTTACAGCCCTTATGCCCGCCTGAGTCTCCTCTTCCCTCAACGGTCCACTGTACTCCGGTGACGTTGTTATGCCCCTCTGTCTTCATATCCAGGTAATCATCATCCGAGGTGATCCTTCTTCTGGTCATCACTTCCGTATAGACCGGATAGGTATTACCTGCCTTGTTGACCATGTTGACATCGGTCCGTCCCTGATAGATCGTAACCTGCGGATAGTAATCATTGTCCTTATCCAGCGTGTTGTTGGTCACAAAATACGGGGCGCCGCGTCCGTTATCCGTCAGCCATTTTTGCTCAAGCCATTCCATCTGCCTGTCATCGGCTACGGACTGTACGCCGTACCATCTCCTGTTAAAGGACTCTCCCGAGATATACTTTATTCCGTCTCTGTTCCAGACGATCATGGTCCTGATCTTCGTGTTCTTCGCTTTGTTGAAGGTTCCTACGACATCATTGACTGCTGTCCACTCATAATAGATGGTCTCATCCTCGGTATCTGCCGCCAGTACCCTGATCCGGCTGTCCGGAAAGCTGATATATCCCACTGTCAGAACCAGGGACAGTGCCAGCGCTTCCAAGCGTCTGCAAAGGCTTTTTCCCTTTATGAAATTGTGCTTTCCGACTCTTTCTTTCTTCGCGTTCATCTTACTATCCTTTTACTTTCCTAAGGCATTCAGCTTTCTGATGTTCTTCTGCTCCTCTTCAAGCTTCTTATTCTGCTTACTCTGCGCCTTTTTCCTTCGCTCCTTGAAGACCTTATCTGCATCCTTCTGCCTCTTGATCTCCTTCGCCTGCGCTTCCTTGTTCAATTTGTTGCGATAATGCAGATCATTCGAATATTTTGCCGTGAAGTCTTCCATCTTCATGTTTTCCCGCAGTCTGTGGGAAAACAGCGGATCTGTCATAACGTCACGTCTCATCTTTTCGATGTTGTTCACGACCGTTGCATATTTGATATCCGCCGCGACATTTTGATTGCCAAACTGGTTCCAGAATTCCTTGCTCTTTTCCGTATTGCCTAAAAGCTGTTTGGCCACCAGTGCATCCGCAACCTCCTGGGCGTTCTCAAAGCCTGCCTGGATTCCCTCTGCAGCCTTCACCTTCTCCCGCAGGGTCTGCCTTAGGTTGGCCGCCTCATACCCGTAGGTCTTTATGTCATTGACGTAAGCCTTGATATTTCTGGCTTCCTCCACATACGGCTTGCCTCTGCCTCTCCAGTCACCCTTGTAGGCATTGATCACTCCATCTGCCTCCTGCGACAGAATGTCTGCCTTCTGCAGGATTGCTTCCTTGGAGAAATTGTTGATATTATCTCCAAACCGGTCCTCTACGTGGCCGTTGAAATTGATGACTTTCTGACGAAACTGTTCCCATGCACTGTTCTCATTGTAGGTATCTGCCTGATACAGATAGTTGTCCGTCTTGAAGGGATGGAATTCCTGTACATGGTTGAATCCCTTTTCATCCTTTACAAAGGGCTCGTAGCCGAAGTCATGAGGGTGCTTCCTGTCATAGCTGTATTTGTTGTAGGCCTCCATGACCCGCTTGGGCTTATAGGTGTCCACCATATGTCTGTAGGTGGGATCCTTTGCTCTGGATCGGATATAACGATTTGCCATATCCTGATTAAAATAGGCAGAATAATATTTTTTCTGCAGCTTTTCATTGGGCAGCTCACTGATCTTCTTAAGCAGATCCTTGTGATAGTCCCTGATGGCTGCATAATAGTATTTTGCCTGAATGCCGCCCGGCATGATCTTCTTGCTGTTTTTGCCGGAGGAAGCCTCCTTTGCTTTCTTTTCCGCATCAATGATATCCGCCTGCAGTTTTTTGCGGATCTCCTCTGCCGACAGGGGCGTTGTAGGGATCTGACGCTTCTGGGGCTTGGGTCTGGGGCCGGGCTGATTCTGCTGCATCTGCTGCTGATTCTGCTGGTTTTGCAGTGCCTGATTCATCTGCATATCCTGCATCATCTTCTGCTGCGCTACCTGCAGTCTGCTAACCTCCTGCCTGGCTGCCTCGAGCTGCTTGGTTACAATTTCCTTCTGCTGCTGCGTCTGCTGCTGTTGCTGCTGGAGCTTTGCCTTTTCCTCTTCCTTAACCAGCTGCTCCATCTGCTTTAGGTTCATAAGCTGCTGATCAAAGGAGGCCAGGTTCTGCTGCATCATCAGCATCTGTGTCTGCAGCCCCTGGATCTGGGAACCCACTGCCACCAGATTGGGGTTTACGTTGATCTGTCCCATATTAATGACAGGCTGTGCCGCATTCGGCTGTGCCACATTCGGCTGTGCCATATTCGGCTGTGCCATCCCCTGCTGCATCTGGTTCTGCATCTGCTGCTGATTCTGC
>JAILHW010000203.1 GCA_024695605.1 Lachnospiraceae bacterium
GTATTTCCCGACAGAAATCCCGCATAGACAACGCCGACCGCCATTCCCTCCGGAATATTGTGAAGGGTGACTGCCAGCACCATCATGGTGGTTTTCTGAAACGATGCCTTCGGTCCCTCCGCTTTTTCCGCATTCAAATGCAGGTGAGGGGTCACCGTATCCAGAATGAGCAAAAACAATATCCCCAGCCAGAAGCCCGCAAACGACGGGGCAAAGCTCATCCTCCCGAGTCCTTCTGACAGCTCCATGGCCGGAATGATCAGACTCCAGATGGATGCCGCAACCATGACCCCGCTGGCAAACCCTGTCAATGCCTTCTGCAACTTTGGCCCCAATCCCGATGATATAAAAAACACGCATGCCGATCCCAGAAGGGTTCCCAAAAAGGGGATCAGAATGCCGATCAACACAGTCGTATTCATAGAAACTTTTTTCCTTTCCGAAATTTGTCAGCAGCTGCCTTACGCAATGGAAATCCTCATTCCGGCATGCACATATGCCAGCTGATCGCCCATGATCCTTTTCATCTCATCATATGCCGGGATTCCCGTGCAGTGACAGGTATAGTAACGGATGGGAAAGCTTCCAAGTATTTTTGCGTTCCGGGCAAACAGCTCTGTCTGCCCCAGATCAAACAACACCCGGTGTGCAGAAGTCTCGATGTAAAAGGAGAGTCCATGCTCATAGAAGCACCCGGGGGCGCCTTCTGTATTTTCCATCAGGTTTACGATTTCCATAGCATCCTCCCTGGATCCGTATTCGAATGCAAGGCATCCTACCTAATGAATTGTATCATAAATATCGTTTTTTTGCTTCTAAATCCTTCTTAATAAATCGTTTGATCCCTTCGTAGGTTGCTCTGCTCATGAACCGTTCCATTTTTCCGGCATCTCTGATCGCTGTTGCTTCGTCCACTCCCGCGATCCTCCTCAAAAAATCACTGAGTATCCTACTTCGTTCATAGATATCCACCGCTATGGTTTCTCCGTCCTGCGTGAGCATGATCTCTCCGCTTTCCTTCATCTCGATCATCTTGCTCTTTCGAAGATTCGCCATGGCAATGGATACGCTGGCCTTGGTAACGCCAAGCTCTCTGGCCACATCCACGGAACGCACACAGTCGCATCGTTGTTTTAAGGCATAGATTGCTTTGATATATTTTGCTGCGGATTCATTCATGCTTTGCAAACCTCCCACATCACGCCCATATTCTGAAATCCGTTTTCAGGCATACATCCCTTGCACATGACACCATCGCTGCCTTTTGTGGAGCACCCGGAGCACCCGTTGCATCCGCCCCGGCAAAACACCACTCTGCGGATCCTCCCGGCATGCTCCAGAAACTCTATCTTTCTCTCCACATCCTCTATGCTTGTATCCAGCTCCATGGCAAGATGCTCTATCGTTCGTGCATGGCCATCCCCCAGCAGGGTAAGCAGCTCTTCCATCCCGTCTCTCCTTTTTACCAGATCAAAAGTCCGATATGATATGCCGCAAATGCCAGAAGCAGGGAAACCACCGTATAATAGAGCACGATCCGTGCCGTCCACTTCGCGGAATGGGTTTCCTGATAGGTTGCAGCCAACGCAACAACGCAGGGCATATTAAAGGTCATGGCAAAAATGAACGCCAGCGCTTCCGGTCTGGATACGTTCGCCAACAAAATCTCGCTCAGGTTCGCAGCTGTCCCCCCGCCGCTCATGGCCTGGGTAAAGGCTGCCCCATAGGAGCCTCCGTTATACAGCGCACTGATCACACCGATAGCCCCTTCTTTTCCCACTGCGGAAGCAACATAGGACAGAAACAGCTGCCAGGGCATTCCGAAGAATTTTGTCACAGGCTCAATGGCAACACCGATCCGGTAAAGGATCCCGCCATTTCCGCCGCTTGGAGAATAGGACAATATCCAGAACAGGCCGCATACCATAAGGACCACTTTGGTCACACGGATAAAGGTTTCCTTTGTTCTGCCCATCACATAACCAAACAGAGCCCGCCATCTGGGTTTATGATACGGCGGCAATTCCATGATCATGCCGTAGCGTTCTTCTTTTTTCACAAGCCTGCTGCCGAAGATCTTGGCCGTTACCCACATATGCAGCAGCATGGTGAACAGAATGGCCGTTATCACTACGATTGCTCCCGGTCCGAAAAAGATGGAAGACAACATCGGTATGGTAGCCCACGCAGCCCCGCAGGGAACCGCCCATGCCAGGGCAATGGTCAATACCTTCTGGCCCCAGTTATCGATTACTCGTGCGCCGGCTGCACCGCCCATGGTGCAGCCAAAGCTGACAAGAAACGGCATTACGGATTTTCCCTGCAGGCCCAGCTTGCCCATGGTATTGTCAAATACATAGGAAATCCTGGCCATGATCCCGACCTCCTCCAGAAGCCCGAATACCAGGGTGACACCGAACACGAAGCCCAGCATCTTAAAGATATAGGAAAAGGACTGAATGATCACATCGGTCACGATCAGCGTGATCACCTCCGGACAGCCGATCGAAGTCAGCGCATTGCCCACCGGTGCTTTCGCCATCAGGATCACAGACCCTACTCCCATAAGCGGAAGAGCGGGAATAAAGGAGGCGATCAGTCCGAAAAGAACGGTAAAGATCACTGCAGCCTTTCCCCATACCCTACTGGTGTAGATCCGGTCCAGTCTTCCGAGGCTGACTTTTTTACTTTCCTTTGTAACCGCACTGCCAAGCACCTCATCGATCCAGGCAAACTTACACCCGCCGGTCTCGACCGCACTTTGGGCATCCTTTTTTGCCTGTTCGATCCTGCCAAATGTTTCCGCGTCCACAGCGTTTCTTAACCGGTCCAATACGACCTTGTCATTTTCTATCACCTTGACAGCGATCCACATGGGGGAATATCCCGCAATCGCCCCCTCCGGGATCAGGCTGCAGATCTCCCTGAAGCCCTTCACACTGTCATACTGGCCGGACAGAGCCTCCACATTCAGTCTGGCCTTCTTTGTTAAAGCCCGGTCCAGTGCCTCATAGAAGCCGCCATACGCCTTCGTGTCTGTTGCGGAAAATGGAATGACGGGAATGCCAAGCTTTTGCTCTATAGCCTCGGCGTCGATCTGCTTGCCCTGGTCCTTTGCGACATCCGCCATATTCAGCAGCAGAAAGCAGGGTGCATCAATCCCGGCAAAATCCGCAAGCATATAAAGACTTCTCTGCAGCTGCGAGCTGTCTGCAAGAATGCAGACCACATCCGCCTTTCCGGAAGCAATATAATCCCTGGTGATCACCTCTTCATCCGAGTTGGCCGAAAGACTGTAGGAGCCCGGCAAATCTGCCACCAGGTACTCCTTTCCCGCATGCGAAAAGCTTCCCTCCTTCTTCTCTACCGTCTTTCCGGGCCAGTTGCCCACATGCTGTCTGAGACCTGTCAGCGCATTAAACAAGGTGGACTTTCCGGAATTGGGCTGCCCTAAAAGGGCGATCGTTGCACTTTGGCTCATGCTGTCACCTCCTCTACCATGATCCCGCGGCATTCCTTTCTGTTCAGCGCGATCATTGTATCTCTCGAATACACCAGCATTGGCCTGTTTTTATCATTCTTGATCACCGTAACACGGCATCCCGGTGTCAGACCTATGGATGTGATACGGCTCATAAACCGGGTATCTCCCTGTACATTTGTTACAAGGCCCTCTTTGTTTTCCTTCAGTTCGCTCAAACTCATTCTTCTTCTCCTTTATTCATGATGCACTTGCTTTTGGCACGCCCCGTGCCTCGGGCAGCTTCCGGCCATAGGACAGCCGATGCAGTGCCTTCCCTTCTTTTTTTCTTTATAGATATACCTGCACGCCGCAAACAGCGCCGCGATAAGGATCAGGACAATGATCATATCAGCCAAAACAGCATTCATCTTTTCTACCTCTATCAACAAAAGGGGCGGCCACCTTGATGACCGCCCCTTACTTCGTCAGGTCAGCTGAGCTTGTATTCAAGCTCCATCTTCTTCTGGTTACTCCGAATGATGCCTGTAATGCATACCGCAAAGCAGATCACTGCAATCAGACCGCCGATAAAGCCAGCCCCTACAGTTCCGGTCGTTATGATGGTTCCGATCTGGTATACCAAAAATCCAACCGTAAAGCCGCTGGCAAGCTGGAGGCCGATGGCTCCCCAAAGCCATTTTGCGGATTTCATTTCGGAATTCATGGCACCGAGCGCCGCAAAGCAGGGCGGTGTATAAAGGTTAAACATCAGATACGCCAGGGCTGCAACCTTGGTGATTCCCATCGCTGTCGCAACCACATTGCCTTCGCCGATCAGCTCAAGCTCCTCGGTATCAATAAAGTTCGTGATCGCATAAACCGTTGCGATGGTTCCCACCACGTTCTCCTTTGCAATGAAACCGGTAATGGCTGCTGCTGCCAGCTGCCAGGATGCAATGCCCACGACAGGGATCAGAAGCACTGCGAAGGGCTGCGCAACGCTTGCCAGGATCGAGGTGCTCTCCGCTCCCTCTTCCACTGCCTGGAACTGCCAGTTGAAGGACTGCATGATCTGCACAACCGTATTACATACCAGGATCACGGTTCCCGCCTTTACGATGTAGGCCTTACCTCTTTCCAGCATGCTCTTAATGGCAAAACCAAGACTCGGGATCTTGTATTCCGGCATCTCAATAATAAAGAAGCTCTTACGATATTTCATACCGGTGATCGCCTTGATCAGGAGTGCGCCGAGAAGGATCAAAACGATACCCAGCATGTAGCAGACAAAGCTGATCCACTTGGACTCCGGGAAAAAGGCACCGGCAAACAGCGCGATCACGGGAAGCTTTGCGCCGCAGGGCATAAAGGTTGCCAGCATGGCTGTGCTTCTGCGTTCTCTCTCGTTCTTAATGGTCCTGCAGGCCATGATGGCCGGGATACCGCAACCGGTTCCGATGATCATGGGGATCACGGATTTGCCGGACAGGCCAACCTTTTTGAAGATCGGATCCAGCACAACCGTTGCTCTTGCCATATACCCACAATCCTCCAAAAGCGCAATGAGGAAATACATCACCATAACCAGCGGCAAAAATCCAACTACTGCTCCCACGCCGCCGATCACACCGTCGATCAGCAGTGCGTACAGAAGCGGATTGGCATCGCCAAGCTGTTCTCCTGCCCATCCCTGAAACGCTTCGATCCATCCGACCAGAATATCCGCCAGCCAGGTTCCCACTGTGGTCTGGCTGATATAAAATACCAGGAACATGATCCCCGCAAAAATCAAAAGTCCGATGATGGGATTTGTCACCACCTTATCGATGGCATCGCCCTTTGTTTTATCCTTTGTCAGTGTTTTTCTGACTTCAACTTCCTTTACGATCGCATTCACAAAATCAAACCGCTTGCGATCCGCTTCTTCCACGGCTTCCTTGCTGTGGACATCCACACTTCCCTGATGGTAGGGCGCCTTCTGTCCCTTACCGTCCAGGGCCACCGCTGCGCTGACAGCTTCCTTGATTCCCTTATCCGAGGTGGATACGGTCTTGATCACGGGACATCCCAGCTTTTCGGAAAGCTTTTTCTCATCAATCCGGTTGCCCTTTTTATCATTGACATCGATCTTATTCAGCGCCACAACAACCGGGATTCCAAGCTCCAGAAGCTGTGTGGTAAAAAACAGACTTCTGGAAAGATTGGTGGCATCCACGATGTTAATGATCGCGTCCGGATGCTCGTTTTTTACATAGCTGCTGGTGATACTCTCCTCCGATGTGAATGGTGACATGGAATAGGCACCCGGAAGATCTACTGCGATCAGCTCCTTGCCGCTGTCATTGTATTTCTCCTTGATGCGGCTCTCCTTTCTGTCCACCGTAACACCGGCCCAGTTGCCGATCTTTTCATTGCGTCCCGTCAGCGAATTATACATTGTGGTTTTTCCGCTGTTGGGATTACCTGTTAGTGCGATCCTCATTTTTTTCTCCTCCTCTATAGAACGCTTTATCCGGCGTCACGCCCCGGCCTTCACCAGGATCGATGCCGCTAGCTCCGGATCAATGTTGTATCTGGCGTCTTTGATGGATACGAAGAGATTCTTCTTTTTATCCACCACCGTGATCGCCTCTCCGCTGTAGCAACCCAGGGAAAACAGAAAGCTTTCCATTTCTTCGTCCCCGTTTGTATCAATCTGCGTGATCACATATTCTCTTCCAAGCTCTGCTTCGTTCAAATTCATATCATTACCCTTTTCTAATCTGCAATTTCCTTTTATTCGAACCGACTATCTCTTTTTGGATTAGTCTTGACTAACCATTGGATATTATAATTAGCATATGCTAATCTGTCAAGCAGTTTTTATTCTATATTTTTCAAAGCCACATCAAGGGGAATCCGTTTGATCCTGAAAAAGTCGATCAGCGATACGCCGGTATATCCGATCAGCAGATATAAGATCGACAGGATCATGGAGGAAGGGCTCATAAAGAAGGAAAAATAGCCATCCATCTGCAGCACAAAGACCCGGAAAATCCATATCATCAGGCAAAACCCAACCCCAAAACTGATCAGGGAAAACAGCACAACGATCATAGCTGTCGGCAGGATATAAAGCGAACTGATCTCACCGTTCAAAAAGCCCAGGATCTTCGCCATCGAAATGGAATGCTCGTTTCTCTCTATGATGATCTTGGCAAGCAGATAGATCAGGGCCGCCGCCAAAACGATCAACACGTATTTAAACACTTCTAAGGCTCCGCCGATTGAATGGGTCAACTGATTGGTAACCTTCACGATATCCTCTTTTGTGATAACCGTTGCGATCAGCTGCTCATCGATATCCGTGATCCTATGGTGGGAAAAGAAGCCGGAAAACTCATCCTCCTTTTTGTCAAACACCTTTCTGAAGCTCTCCTCATCCATAAAGGCCGCAATACCGCCGTCATACTCGATGCTCCCTTTCACGCGAAACGTATAGGATTTGTTTTCATATTCCTCATGCAGGGTGATCACATCCCCCTTTGTAAGAGAAAACTTCTTACAAAATGCACTGGACAGATAAACGCCGTCTTCTCCGGTTTTTTCACCCAGCGGTGCATAGGCGCTGTCCTTTCTGAGCCCATATACACTTACGCTTTCATCTCCGCCGCTTCCCATTCCCGTGCGAAAGCCGCCCGTTTCTTTGGGAAAGAGGAGACTCGTCATGCAAAACGGTTCCGCACTTTTTTCGGATGTCGTAATGATCTCTCCGTCCGCATCGGTGCTGTCCATCAGCATGTACTGATATTCCGAAAGGATCATATCCTCTGCGCTGTCCGCATAATGATCCAGTGAATCCGGAATGCCGAATGCAAAGCACAGCATCAGCTCAATGAAAATAACCCCAAAGATCAATATCAGATAGTTGGGCATATTCTGCAGAAGGATCCGTAGGCGGAATCTTCTGAGGAAGGACCATCTCGGCAGCCGCATTGCCCTGCTCTTTTTGGTCTTTTTCAGATCGTGGCGCAAAAATCGCAGCGGACTGATCTGCAGTTTTCTGATGATCACATACAGATTGATGCAAAACATCAAAGTCAGCGGGATCAGCGTTGTCTTCACAAGAGCCACATTGCTCCAGACCGTACTGCAGGCCGGCAGACTGTAGCTTTGGTAGTACAGATTGACGGCCACATCTCTGAATGTCGTATAGCCCAGCACATTGCCGATCAGTGCTCCGAGCAGCGTGACGATCACCGGCATGGACATATAGTGCACCACCATCTCCGTTCTGCTGTATCCGGAAGCGCGAAGCGTTCCGATCACAGAGGCCTCTTTGTCGATGGTATTGCTGATGGTGATCGCAAAGATGAAGGCGATGACAGCGATCAGGATATAGCACAGAATCCCTGTTGACGTCAGATCTCCTTCGATATCGGAAACCGCAAAATTACTGGCCTGCCTCAAATACTCCGGCAGATAGTCTTCAATCTCATTGTCATAGACCAGCGTCTGCGTGATCAGCGCCTTTAACAAATTCTCCGAGGCATCCGCAAGCTGCTCCTTTCCCTCAGGCTTTTTTTCGTATTGGAAGGCATAGCTATAGTGCACCCTTGTCCGAAGACTCCGAAAGCCCTCCGGTGTTACCATGGCCACATCAAACCCGAAGGCGTCAAACATCAGGTCCGTGTTGGATTCGTGAAGCGTGAGATAATTGACATAGGAAAGCAGGCCGACAACCTGAAAGTCCCTCTCGCCGATTCGGATGGTGTCACCGATTTTGATACCCACATTCTCGGCATGCATTCTGTCGATGGCAATCTCGTTTTCCTTTTGGGGCATACGCCCCTCATTAAAGCTTGCCTGATCGATATCCGAATTGCTCATATAGATCCGGACAGTTGCATCCTCCGTGCCGTCTTTGTTATAATCCTCCGCTTCCTCTCTGTAAAAATGCTCAAAAATACGCACCCTTTGCGGAACAAAGTCCGCATTGTCCAGATCATATCTGTCAACGGTCTCTCCCCACTTTTCATCTACCTTTTTGGTCACCTCTTCGTGGGCCTTCTCATATGCCTCCTTCTCGGCATCCTTAAATTCTTCCGCAGCGCGTGCCTCTTCATAAGCCGCATCAAAGCCCTCCTGCATCGCTGCATCGATCTGCTCTGAGATGAGTGCTTCATCTGTGATCCCAAGCGCCTGACACTGCGCACGCACGCCCTCCCCGATGGCCTTTGTCACAGTATCCCGAAGCGATTCATCGATCTGTTTCGCAACCTCTTTATCCGCTTCCTTCTGTCCTTTTTCAATCAAATAGGCTCTGACATCCGCCTTTTCTCCGCTGCCAATATCCGAAAGCAGCTCCTGCGAAGCCTTGTGAGACAGCTCAAAGCTGCCATCCTCCAGCTTCAGCTTTTCCCATCCTGCATGGATCGCTGCAAGCATACTGTCATGTCCGACATACATTCCGGAGATCACGCCGATCATCAGCACCATAAAAAGAATGATCACCAGATACTTATGCCACTCTGTTTTCAGTTCTCTCGGAATCCTTTTGATCAGAGGGTTTCTCATACCTGCCACCCCCTTACCATTCCAGCTCGAGTGCTGTCAGCTTTTCCGTATTCAGATCATTATGCCTCACAACACCGTCACGCAGCTTGATCACATGATCCGCCATATACTTGATCGCTTCATTATGTGTGACCATGATCACTGTAGTGCCGAACTTTTTATTGCAATCCTCTATGAGTGCCAAAATCTCCTTTGAGGTCTTGTAATCCAGTGCTCCGGTCGGTTCGTCGCACATCAGGATATCCGGATTCTTGACTACCGCTCTTCCGATGGATACCCTTTGCTGCTGTCCTCCCGAGAGCTGGTTCGGATACTTGTACTTATGCTCGCTGAGCCCAAGCGTGGTTAACACCTCTTCCACATCCAGAGGCTTGTCCGAAAGATATGCCCCGACCTCGATGTTCTCTTTAACGTTCAGGTTTGGGATCAGATTGTACATCTGAAAGACATATCCCAAATGCTTCCTCCGGTACAATGTAAGCTGGCGTTCATTCATCTCCTCCAGCTTGTCTCCGTTGATGCTGACATACCCGCCATCCGGTGTATCGATCCCTCCTATGATATTCAGCAGCGTGGATTTTCCGGATCCGGATGGTCCCAAAAGCACACAAAACTCTCCTTTTTTCACCGTAAAATCCATGCCTCTTAACACTTCCTGCCGGGCCTGTCCTGATCCAAAGCTTTTTGTCAGGTCCTTGATCTGTAGAAAATTTTCACTCATGACGTCTCCCTGCGCTTCCTTTCTTATTTCTCTTTTCCCCAGCGTCTGTTTGTGTGATCAGCATAAAATTAGCATATGCTAATCTATCCCCTGAAAAGAAGGTTAGCACTCGCTAACCTTCAGATAGTATAATTAGCACGCTCTAATTTGTCAAGTGCTTCTCCAGATAGCCGGCGGCCAGCTCTCCGATCTCTTTTTTCCGCTGCGGGTGCAGATCGTTGATCTCGCCCGTTTCCGCGGCCTCTGCCAGATAGGCAAACGGAATATCGCTGCAGGCTCTTTGACAGGCCTGCATATCCTCCCAATGGGTGTTGCTCTCATCGGTTCCGTCCGGCTCGTAGGTGACCAGATCAAACTGTGGCAGGAGGACATATACAAAGGGAAGGTCATCATCCCTCCACAGTTTCCGGTATCCATCCACCAGCGTGCGGAATTCCTTTTCGTAGATGTCTGTTGCCAGCAGATTGGATTCTCCCTGGTAGAAGAAGATGCCTCCTATGGAAAACTGCGTACAGGGATGCAGCATCCCGTTATACAGTGCCGTCGGCTTCCAGCTCACAAAATCAACGGGCTCGATCTTTTCTGAGACAGTGCCGATCCTGTAGGTCCACTTGCCGCTCAACCCCACGATATCATACCCCTCGGCAGATTCCGTAAATCCGTCTGTGCTTCGTTTCCCGTTTCCGTACAGGATCCCGTACACCTTTCCGTCCGTCACGCGGCCGCATCCTTTTTCCACCAGCAGACGGATCGTGATCACGTTTTCGCCTTCCTTCAACAGCCCTGCCGGGATCTCGTATCTTCTCGGCGGATAGCAGTACTCCGTCTTTCCCACCGAAACTCCGTTGATAAAGATCTCATCCCCGTCCGTCATGGTGCCGAACCAAAGCAGCGCCTTTTCTCCCGCCCTGTCTGCCTCGATCTGAAAGCTTCTGCGAAACCAGATGCTGCCGGTAAAGCCCTTCAGCTTCGGATGTCTTTGAAAAATGCAGGGAAGCGTGATCTCCTCCCAGTCTGCATCCTTTCCCTGCTCCTCCTGATACCACTTCTCCAAAAGCCCTGCATCATGCGCATCGACCCATGTATGCCAGGCATTGGTGTTCTCCTCATTCTTTGCAAGCACACCTGCAAGATACGCTTCATCCAGATACGGCTCTACGACCCCCAGTTGCTCCGGGAAGGCTTCGAGCATCTCCCTGCTCATCCAGGACTCAATAGCCGATCCGCCGAGCGTGGTATCGATCAGCCCGACCGCTACCCCGGTTTCTGCCAGGAGCTTTTTTGCCATAAAGTATCCGACCGCCGAAAAATCAGGCAGTGTATCTGCTTTTACAGGCAGCCACGCTCCGGTTTCCATATCTGAAAGCGGTGTGTGAAACTCCCTTCGTTCCACGATCTTAAAACTGCGGATCAGGGGCTCATCCGGCGCCTCAAACTCCTCCGGATAGGTTTCGCTGACCCGGCTCATGGGAAACTCGATATTGGACTGACCCACTAATTGGATCACATCTCCGATATACACATCCGAAACCGTAACCGTATCTGCGCCGCCGCAGATCTTAAGGCTATAGGGACCGCCTGCCCGACGCTTTGAAAAAAGAAGTGTAAAGCGCCCCTCCTTCACATCTGCCTGCGCCTCTTCCAGGACGCTTTTGCCATCCGAAAGCTTTGCCCGAACCTGCTCACAGTCTGCAGCGCCGCAGATCCTGATCTCTTTGTTCCTTTGAAAGATGCAGCCGTCGCTGATCAGTCTGATGGGTTGTAACATGGTATTATCCTCCTTTGATACATATCAAATCGATTGCCTTTTTTGCACCAACCCGCAGGGTCTCCGACGGTCCCAGATAGGATGGCTGCAGCGCGGCCTCCTCTTTTCGGATCACCAGCTTTTCGAGCACAAAGCAGGGGCTTTGCGCATACACGCGGATCCGGTTTCTGCCCCTTTTGCATTCAAATCCGGTAGTGAACCTTCGCTCATTACAAAGTGCGATCTGCCTCCAGTCCGGATCCTCATCCGTCACCCTGCTGCCCTCCGGAACGATATTGCAGGACCGGATCGGGCCCTCATTGACCTGTAGCCCAAACAGGATCTTTTGATCTCGAAAGGGCGGATTGGTGGGTGCCAGGTGCAAAGTCAGCTCACAGGCCCCTTCTCTTTCGGATATAAATTTATATTCGACAAAGGGACTGTCCTTTCCGGGCGTAAAGCGTTCTGTGACAGGATATGCCTTCACGCCGGCCTGCTGCTTTCCGAAGTCTCTAAGGACTGCAAAGCGCCCCCGATCACTTGCCGCCATATTGACAAAGCTCTCAGCCCCAATGGAAACATAGTCATCTGCCATGAAAAATACATTGCCGCGGGATCCATCCTCCTGCTTCCCCTCCGCCTGATCCTCCTCAAAGGAAGGGATGCAGGCCGGTACTCTGACCTCGATCCTTCCGGTTTCTGTCAGGATCAAAATCCGTCCCTCGGCCCGTCTTGCAACGATCCCCTCACAGATCTGCTGCGGCCGGATCATATCGCAAAAAACCTCCGGATCAAGGGTGATCGTCAAGGTGCTCATATCACAGCCCTTTACCACGCCGTGAGTCGTTTCAACCTGCAGGAAGCGATCCTCTGTCTGCACCTCGAACGCGCCATCCTCGCCCCCGGCGTTGTAGAGATAAATCTTAGCTGTGGTTGTCTCATAGCGGATAAAATCAGGCAGCAGAAGCGTATGGCCGCTCCAGTCTCCGCCCTGGGTATAGTCCCCTGTTTCCGGGATCACGCAAAAGAGCCGCCCCTGCGAAAGGGGTTCTAAGTGGCAGATCACCGGATTTTTGCACTCCTCATCATTCCATCTGCGAAATCCGATGTGCTTTGACAGCCCCATACCGTACCATTTGCCATCGGCAAATTCGTGAAGCTCCTCTATCAGCTCCCTGTCCCTTGCCAAAAGCGCACAGGCCTTCTCCCCTACAGCATTTGTCAAAGCGGCGCCGATATCCGCCAGATAATGGTTGTAGGTCACCGCCAGCCACATACGCTGCAGGTTGCAGTTGGTCATTGCAGGATAGTAAACCAGCTGATAGAAGGCCGGATACCCCTCGGGCGGACACTTTTCCTTCAGCGCATCAAGCGTTTCAATCATTTCGGACAGCTTTTGATCAAGCCGTTCTCTCTCCCTGTAGGCCATCGGTGCATAGACCTGATCGTCAAGTGCTTCCGGCCTTCGATTATTTGCGATGTGCGTATAGTCCTTCAAAAGCGCGGCGATCCGCATGGTATCCTCCGGCGAAAAAGCCTCCCCAAACAGCTGCTCCGTCAACAGATGCGTAAAATCTGCCGGGCTGTCCGGGTGGCTGCTTCCCCACCTTTCAAAGTCACAGGCAAGTGCCAGAAAGAAGGACAGCGGGTATTCGTTGGTGAAAATATCCCCCACATTGACGATCCAAAGCTCACGGATCCCGAATTCATAGGCGTTGCACATCTCCTCCCAGGTCTTGTAAAGACAAGAGGAATTTACCCATTCGTAAGAGACCGGATGCCCGTGATAATCAAAATGATAATACATCCCGTATCCGCCGGAGTGCTTTCGCATCCTCTCATCGGGAACGGTGCGCAGGTTTCCGAAATTGTCATCGCAAAGCATCAGGATCACATCCGAGAGCGCCTCATCCTCCATCAGCCCCTGTGTGGTCTCATCTCCGTAAAAGAAGGGCTCCACCTCCTTATACAGCGCCAGCATACGCGGCGTCTTTGACAGATCCTCGTTAACGCACTCTTTGATCAATGCATTCTGGGTCTTGATCACGTCCCGCAACAGATCGATGTTTTCCGCAAGCGTGGCCTCTTTTCCGAGGATCGTGGAATCAGCCTCTCCGCGCATGCCGATGGTGATCACATTTTCAAAGCCGCCGCTTCTTAGAAGGCCGTCTCTCCAAAACCGTGTGATCCCTTCCCGGTTTGACAGAAAGCTCCAGGCATCCCCATAGGGCGAATCCTTTCCCCGCAGATATTTATACTCCTCCCCGTGTCTCAGACAGGGCTCGTGGTGCGACATCCCCATAACGATCCCAAGCTCATCCGCCAGCTTCGCACTCTCAAGTCCCGGCCCGTCCTCGGAAAATCTGGCGGACCACATGGCAGGCCAAAGATAATTGCCTCCAAGCCTGAGAAGCAGCTCAAAAATGCCCTCATAGGCCTGTCTGTTAAAGCCGCCGTATCGCTTGTTTACCCACGTTCCGAAGGCCGGCCACTCATCATTGATAAAAAAGCCCCTAAACCGGACCGACGGCTCTTTGGACCGGATCTGCATATCGGATGTAAAGACAAACTCTTCTCTTTTCCCCGGCATGATCGAGAGCCAGTTTACAAAGGGCGATACGCCCAAAAGCCGGGAAAACCGAAACAGTCCGTAGATCGTTCCCCGCTTATCACTGCCGGCGATCACAAGATACTGTGCCGGCTCCTGCGGCTCTTTTCCCGCGTCCTGTTTTTGCTCCAAAAGCAGGATCTCGTAGCATTCTCTTTTCCCCAAAAGCCCGGACAGATCCGCAGCATACGCTTTGCAGATCTCATCCAAAAGTGCAGACCTTCCCAACGTTCCGAACACGATCTGAAGTCCCGCCCCGGGTGTATGTCCGATCTTCGGTCTGATGCCGAAAACCTTTTCCATATCCAGGGCCACATATCCCGCTGCCCTTATGACACCGGCATACTCACCGGTATCACAGATCAGCACCGTTTCCTGTGCCTTCAAAGTTCGTTGATTGATCACTGCATCCATAGGTTTTACTCCCTGTGCGCTACAAGCGAATTTATGATTGCTGTTTCGATCGTTTTATGATAAGTTTATGCTAATAAGTTCACGATTGGAGGGGTTTTTTAATGGCATTGCAAGAATCCGGAGAAATGTATCTTGAATCGATCTATGTGTTATCCAAGACCTCAAATGCCGTCCGCGGGATTGATGTGGGAGACTACCTGGGATATTCCTATCCTTCCGTCAGCCGCGGCCTGTCCGTCCTTCGGGAGGAGGGTCTTGTCAAAAAGGATTCCGAGGGCTTTTTCAAGCTGACGGAAGCCGGAAAGATCATGGCAGAACGTATCTACGAGCGCCATACCGTTTTGACAGAGCTTTTGATCAGCATCGGTGTGGATGAAGAGACCGCTACCGAGGATGCCTGCCGCGTCGAGCATTACATCAGTGAAAAAACCTTTGAAGCGATCAAGGATCACATGAAACGGAACGGCAAACGCGCCAAAAAATGATGCCTGCCGCCGACCCGATACGATCCTTTGCCCCTACTCTTTGATGGTGATCACATCCGAAAGGATATAGGAAAACAAGGGGTAGGATGTATTCTCGTTTTCCAAATAACCGTTTCGAAGATCTATGGTATCTGAAGGGTTCTCCGGGTTGACACCGGTATACTCTCCCTTGAATACGAAGTCTGTAGTTCCTTTTTTGAACCGTTCGATCGCCTCATCCATGGCTGTCTGCGTGCCGGGAGCTGCGACCTGCTGGTTCAGATCCTCCATCTCCATCCACCCCTCGTCAAACCCGGCGGATACATCCGTTCCGTGGATGTTTCCTTTGACAACAGCTTCGATCTTCTTGTCCTTCATCAGCGCATCTACCGCTGATAACACATAGGGCTCCCAGCAGATCCTCGAGGTCACCAGCGATGTCGTCGGTGCCACCTCCGACATACTCTGTCCCCATCCGACAAAATACACACCGCTCTTTTCGGCTGCCTCCTCACAGGCGATGGCAGGACCGATGGTATCGGTATGCTGGGAAAGGATCACGCAGCCATCGCTGATCAGCTGCTTTGCCGCACTTTTTTCCAGCGCATAACTGCTCCAGGTGTGTGTGTAGCAAACCCGCATCTTTGCCTGCGGAACAACGGATCTGATGCCTAACAGAAAGGCGGTATAGCCCGAGATGACCTCTGAATTCGGAAACGCCGCCACAAAGCCCACGAGGGCCTGCTCCTTCGTGATCCTCTTTTCCTCGATCATCTGTTTGATCTTCATGCCGGCTGCGATCCCGCTGACATATCTGCCCTGATAGGCTTCTCCCTTAAAGGTGTGATAATTTTCCGGAACAGTTTTCCCGTTCATATCCATAAATGAGGTCTGACAGAACTGCGTATTCGGATACTCCGGTGCAAGCTGCATGACCAGCTCGCTGTATCCGTTAAAGAAAATGATATCGCATTCCTGCTCTGCCAGATCCCGAAGCGGCTCCTCCATCTCATCATCCAAAACGTTACTGCGTGTAAGGATCTCTATCTTTTCGCCGTAGGCCTTTTCCACCGCATCCTTGGCCAGTGAAAAGTTGTAGGTATAGGGTGTGCTCTCATCATTGTCATAGATAAAACCGATCTTCAGATGATCCTTTCCTCCGGAAAGATGCAGAAGCCGAAAGCTTCCGAGGAAAGCAGCAAACACCAAAAGACATGTGACGATCGTTATGATATATACCCGTTTCATGCTACTCTCCTTTCTCCTGTTTCTTCATCGCATCCAGCTGCATCTCGGCAGCCTGGATCTTCTTATCCTCCTCGACACGCCTTGCCAGCTCCTTCTGGGCCTCCTGATCGGCCTGCTGGATCTCAGCACGCTTCTGGGCATACAGCTCCTCCAGGTTTATGACCCCTTTGTCCACAAGGCGCAGGAAGGCATCCAGCGCATCGGGATCAAACTGCGTACCCCGTCCCCGTTTCATTTCATTCATCACATAATCGGTATCCATATGATTTCGATAGACGCGGTTGGACGTCATGGCATCAAAGGTGTCCGCCACGGCAATGATCCTTCCGAACAGAGGGATCTCCTCTCCGGAAAGCCCGTCCGGATATCCCTTTCCGTCATAACGCTCGTGGTGGTATCTCGTACCATCCACAACGTGCTCTACCAGGGTAAAATCCTTGAGGATCTCCGCGCCTCTTTCCACATGGGAACGCATCTGCGCAAACTCTTCATCGGTCAGACGCCCCACCTTGTTGAGAACGCTGTCCGGAACCGCGATCTTGCCGATATCATGCATCTGGGCAGCTTTTCTAAGGTTTGACAGCTGCTTTCTTCTCTTATACCATGGAAAACAGTTCATTTCCCTTGCGATCATCTCCGCGTACTCCGCCACACGCATGGAATGCTGATGGGTTCTTACATCCTTGGCATCGACTGCGTTTGCGATCGCCATGACCGTCTCGTTAGCCATATTCAATTTGATCTGCTGGTTGTTGATCTGGCGCTGTACCGTCAGCCAGGTAAACCAGATGATGCTCAGCGACAGCACCAGGAGCATATATAAAGTAAATCCGGGTCTTTCATAAAACTTGCCTTCCTTGACCAGCTCAAACTTCCTCTCCTCCAGGACCCGTTCGCCGGCGCTGTCAAAGATCGCAAGGCGGAAGGTATAGTGACCGTCAGGAAGGTTCATATAGACGATATTGTTAAGGCTCCCCTGCGGCACAATGGTCCATTGGGGATCGTAGCCCTCCAGCTGATATCCTACATTCGGCTCCTGGATCGTATAATTCAAAATCTCGGGATCCAGCTCTAGGCGGCTTACGCCCTGTCCCAAGGTAATGGCGCCCTTCTTGGTCAGGGGCTGCTGCATACCGTCCAGCCTGACGGATGCAAGCTGCATCCGGTAAGATCGGATATCACTGTTGTATTTCTCCACATCAATGACATAAACACCTGTATCACAGGACAAAAACAGCTCTCCGCTGCCATTGTAGCAGTTCCAGGAATTGGCAGTCAGGGACGTACCAAGTCCCCTTCTGGCATCCAAAAGCTCCCATGCCATATCGCTGTCCGCAACCAGCTCATCCCGCTCGACCACATAGATGCCGGCACTCGACATGACAAACATCGTATCCTCGTCCTTCACCCAGATATCGTAGTTGTTAAAATACGGGAAATGATCCAGCACCCGGATCTGACCGTTTTCCTCCAGATAGCAAAGGCTGTTACTGGTCACGATAAAAACGCCTTCTGATTTCGGATCCTTTACCATACGCAGGATCACGCCGCTGGAAAGGCCATCCTCCCTGGTGATCATATCCTCCACCTTTCCGTCTTTGATGACCGCGATGCCGTCTCCGTCGGATCCGGCCAGGATCGTTCCGTCGCTTCTCTCGATCGCTGTCAGGATCATGGAATTGATCAGACCATCCTCGTTTTTGATCGTCCGGATCACCTCGTGATCCTTGATAAAGCTGATGCCGTTATCTCCGGCTGCCATGATCATACCGTCCGAAAGACCCGTGACGACCCTTGCTCTGTTTCCAAAGCTCCCGTTTTCCGCATTGTAGGGCCAGACGGAATTGTCCGGTCCAAACTCTATCAGGCCGCTGCCATAGGTACATACCCAGAGATGGTTCTGCCCGTCCACATACATGCAACGGATCCGCTTGCCCTTCAGCTGCTTTGTCAGTTCGTTTTCAATCTGTCTGTGGCAGGCCTCATCTACCACATCCAGGCCTTCGTCGGTTCCGATGTAGTAGCACTTCTGCCAGCTGACGATGGCATTGACCACCTTTCTGTCCATGCCGACCGCACCATATACATCCTTAAAGGGGGATTTTGCAAGGCGCAAAAGACCGAGCCTTGAGGATGTAAACCAAAGATTCCCCTGGTAGTCATAGAGCATATTGTCGATGGAATTGTTAAACTCGTTGGTATTGATCTGGTGATATCCGTTATTGTCCAGATAGGAAACGCCGCTGTCTGTGGAAATGAACAGCGTTCCGTCGTCCAGATAATTGATGTTGTTGATGGAACGGATACCCGCACAGGAGATCATCTTTTCCTGATTGAGCGTATCCCCGGATACATCATAACAATAGATATGATTGGTGGAGGTTCCGACCATGAGCTTTCCGTCCGGCGCGAAGGCACAGCAGTTGAAAAGATCCGTTTCATCCTCCAGCTGCAGGGAGCTTAGGATCTGTCCTTCCTTGATCAAAAAGAGCCGTCCGCCCGAAGCGATGGCTGCCACATGGCCCATCTCATCTGCCGCGATGCTGTCGGCGTAGTTGACCTCCTCGAGGGTATGTGCAACCTTCAGTCCGTTGTTCATCATCAGAATCTGCAGGCTTGATGTGGTACCCACATAGTAATAGCCGTCAGATGCGCGGACGATGGATCTGACGGAGTTGGACGGAAGACCGTCTGCCTGGTCCAGAACATTGACCACCTTTTCCCGGATGGCAATGGCAAGGCCGTTGTCATTGGTACCGATCCAAAGACGTCCCTCCTCATCCACATAGAGGCAGTTTACATTTTTTACATTCTCATAATCATCTACCCAGCGAAAGTCCTTCCCGTTGTAACGATAAAGGCCCGCATAGGTACCGATCCAGAGCACACCGTCATTGGTCTGGGCAATATCATTGGCCTCGCCGCAGGGAAGCCCGTTGTTGCTGGAATATACGCTCTGGACATAGTCATTATAATCGACCCCTTCCGAAGGAGCTGCCGATATATCACTACTCCCAAACATGGATGCGCCAAGAGAAAACGCCAAAAAAAGCGCCACGCCCGCACCTGCATTCGGATGCGTACTGACCTTGGTCTGCGCTGCATCCCTTCCGCTTTGGATCCGTCCGAAAATATAAAGGATATACACCACTGAGATCGTCAGGATCTTATCTACAAACTCGACGGCAAGCTGTCCGAGCAGACAGCAAAGAAAGGGCTGCCAGCCCTGATCCAAAAGGTAATCGATCACGCCGTCGCCCCACTTGTTTCCGGTATAACCGCCGCCAAAGAGCATATCAATGGGAAATGAGACCAGAAGTGATATCATCATGGCAAAGGAGGCCGCCTTCATAAATCCGTAGAACCGTTCAAACCAGTTCCTTTTTGCAGCAATCGCGACGATGATGGCAATGGCAATGCTTGTGATCATATAGGCAGCCGAGAGACTGCTGATCCCGCTGTAGGCCAGATTACCGGTCACACCGACGATCGCTCCGCAGACAGGTCCCCCAATATAGGCACAGATTACCGTTCCGATGGAATCCGCCCAGACGGGAAGCTCCAGCCATACCGCCAGGACCTTTCCTCCCACATTCAAACATACACACATTGCCACAAACAGGGCAATCTTCCATGCTTTCCATGTTTTCATCCGTTTTCTCTCCCAACAGCATCGCTTTGATCAAAACTGCTTTCTGATATGGATTTTATCCCAAATCCAGTGCCATTTCAAGATTTTCGGATGCTTTTGAAAGAGGATCTTTCGCAGTGATCCGCCATGGGACAATCGGCGCACTTTTTCCCTTTTTTCTTTTCTTTATACACAAAGCAGCCGGCCAGGACAAACAGGATCGCTATGACCGCTGCCGTGATCACATTTCCCATATTAGTTCTCCCGTTTCGCCGCAGCGTTTGTTTTCTGCTGCTTTAGGATCTGCATGATCTTGTCATAGTTTTCCGCCTTGTGGGGAAAACAGCAGTCCACACAGCTTTTGAAGCGCCTGCCGTCCTTTTCCACCCATTTCGGATTGCCGGGACATTCCAGGTTGTAAAGCGGGCAAAAGCAAAACAGGCAGTTGATCTGCTCGCAGTTATGACAGGGATAGTACTGACAGTCTTCGTTTGCAAAGAATTTACTGTTGTTTTCCATCAAAGACCTCTTTCATCCGTTTGATAAAGCACGCAGCAAACGCCGGATCGGAAGGGTAGTAAAAATGCGGATATCCCCAGACCCCGTTCTTTGCGGCTATGATGCAGGGCCGCTGCCCGCTGTGATCGGGCTTTGCAGCCACCAGCGCATTGCCGCTGTCGGTGCTTTCATAATAGTGAAACTCATGGCCCCTCATACCGATCATGCTTTCAAGCAGCGGGTTCTTCTCCTGTCCGGACCCGACCGACTCGATCTGCAGATACCCAAATCTTACCAGATGTCCGGCAAAGCTGCAATCGCCGTCCACGGCGCCCACCATTTCATAGGCCTTCCCTTCCTTGTCCGTGATGGTGGAATGCAGGTACATAAAGCCTCCGCACTCTGCAAGAGACGGGATCCCCTGTTCGATGGCTTCCCTGATGGAACGTCTCATGGACTTGTTTTGACAAAGCTCCTTCAGGTATAGCTCCGGATATCCCCCTCCAAGCAGGATCCCGTCGGCCTCCTTCGGAAGCGCCTCATCCCGGAGCGGGGAAAAGCAGCGGATCCGCACTCCCTTTTTTGCAAACAGCTCCAGATTCTCCGGATAGTAAAAACAGAATGCCTCATCCCGGGCTACCGCAAGGGTCAGCGTTTTCCCACTGCCTTCCCCGGTGTCCTCTCCGACATCCTCTCCGATGCCTTCCCCTGTGCCGGCCCCAACGCCGGCCCGATCCTTACCCTCCCGGGACCGATCCTCTGTCTTTTGATCTCTGCCCAAAAGGGGTGCCTCCTCCATGATCCGAAGGAGCGCATCCAGATCGGCGCCCTCCTTTAGACAGGCAGCCGCGCTCCGGATCCGCTCCCGGATATCCGCGATCTCCGTGGGCAGCAAAAGCCCCAGATGTCTGGCCGGAAGAGCGATGTCCGCCTGCTTTGGCATATACCCCAAAAGTGTGACATCTGCTCGAAGCACGCCGATCTCCTCTTCAAGGACAGGCCGCAGCTTTTCATAAAAGCCCTTCGAGATCCGGTTCAGGATCAGCCCCCGAATCAGTCCCTTGTCATCGTCTGCCAGCACACCTTTGATCAGCGAGATCACGGATCTTCCGATGCCGGATGCATCCATGATCAAAATGATGGGGGTCTGTGTCAGCGCTGCGATCTCATAGGCTGAGCCGGCAGTGCTTTTCACATCCGTTCCGTCATACAGTCCCATCACGCCTTCGATGACAGCATACTCTTTAGGACACCCTGACAAAGTCTCCCTGATCCCCTCTGCCCCTGCAAAAAAGGAGTCCAGGTTCCTGCTCTCGATCCCCAATACCTGCTTGTGAAACATGGGATCGATATAGTCCGGTCCGCATTTAAAGCCCGCCGGATCCAGCCCCCGGTCCAAAAGCGCCTGCAACAGAGCGCAGGTTATGGTGGTTTTTCCGCTGCCGCTTCGGGGCGCGGCCAGCAGCAATCTCTTACAGCTTTTCTGATTCATCTGATATCCCTTTTTTCGTTACAGGGTGAAGGAAAAGATCCACACCGGATTCTGGGCATTCATCATATGATAATCGCCCGCTTTTTTCAGGTTCGTTACGGCGATCTGAACGGCCTCCTCGTTTTGGGGCGCATAGTCCTTTAGAACCCTCCGGATCTCTTCCACGGTTTCCAGACTCACGGCATTGATGACAAAACGGATGCCCCCGCCCTTGGCATGCAAAAGAGCGATGATCTCCGACAGCCTGCCGCCGCTGCCGCCGATAAAGACGCAGTCCGGCTTTTCCATCGAGGCCAAAAGTGCGGCAGCTTCCCCTTCCAGGAGCGTAATGTTGGAAAGCCCTGCCTTTTCGATATTGGCTCTGATCAGATCCGCGGCCTCTCTCTTTTTTTCAATGGTGATGACCCGAAGGCTTGGATCCAGTCCCGCAGCTTCAATGGCCACCGAACCGGTGCCGCCGCCGATATCATATAACAGGTCTCCCAGCTTTGGCTCCAGCCGCAAAATGCTTTCATGGCGGATGGTTTCCTTCGTGATGGGGACGACGTCCCGGATAAATTCCGCATCCCTTTTAACAGGAACCAGCGGCTTTTTCAGAGGATGTTCGTTTCGGATCAGAAGCGACGGGATCCCTTCTCCCCGAAAAGCACACGCTTCCTCTACGGACAGATCCCGGATGCTCTCGTTTTCGTAGGAAAGGTTCTCGCCGATGATAAAGCGGGCCTGTATGCCCATTTGCATAAGGTGCTTTGCAAGCTTTGAAACGTCCTCGCCGCCGGAAAGAAGCACGAAGGTCTTTTCCGAGAAGGCCGCTTTTTTTGCAAGTGCTTCGATATCCGCATCGGTATTTTTTCCATGAAGGCTCCACAGCAGGACATCCTCATAGCTTTCTCCAAGCCTTGCAAAAAGGGCGGAAAAAGAAGAAATACCGGGCAGGATACGGACTGCGGCATCCGCTCTCCAATCCGTCAATGCCTGTTTCATCGCCCTTGCGCCGCTGTAAAAACCGGTATCTCCGGAAAATACGATCACGGCGTTTCGGATCCCTTCCTCCTCTAATACCGGAATGATCTCCCCCGCTCTGTACATCTCATACTTTTTGGGACCGGGCAGCCCCTGCAACAGTCTTCTTGCGCCAAAGACTGCTTCTGCCTGTTCGATCGCCTTTGCCGCCTCCAGTGTGATCCCATCGACGCTTCCCATGCCGATCCCCACCAGTGTGATCTGAAAGGGCTCCTGCCCCTTCGCGGCTGTCGCACGATCCTGTTCCTTCGCGGCTGTCGCACGCTCTTCCTGCTGCTCCCCTATGATAGTGTCTTGGCCGGATGTCTGTATCCCAAGAAGGGAAAGCGCCTCTTTTGTGCTGACGCCCTCTTCTTTTCTGGGTCTTACGATCAGATGCACCGTAGCGCCGCAGACATGGGCCGCCTCAAGTTTTTTCAAAAAGCCGCCCACAGATCCGCTGTCCTTGGTCACCAGATGCCGGATGTCATACTGCCTTAGAATGGCTTCATTCAGCTCTCTGTCAAAGGGGCCGTGCATGGCTATGATATGATCCGGCCTGATGCCTTCCTTCTCACAAAGCGTCAGACTTTCCACCGACGGAAGCACCCGCACATAGGTCCTCTCCTTCGTATCCGCGCTGCACCCAGCAAGATACTCTCCCAGCTCCTTGCTGCCTGTGGTCAGCAGGATGTTTCCCCTAAGGTCATTCAGGGCCATGGCGCAGGCTTTGATATCCGCATAGCGCCGGCAGTCCTCACCCCCCGCATCGGCCTCCTTGCGAAGAACGCGGATATATCTCGCTCCCGCTTCTTTCGTTGCTTCCACAAGGTTTTCTGTCACCCGGCTGGCATAGGGATGGGTCGCATCCACCACGACAAGGCTTCCGTCCTGATCCTGCTTTGCAAAAAAAGAAACCATCTCCTCCTTGTCCATCCTGCCTACGTAAATTTCGGCATAGGGACTTTCCTGCATCATATCTTTCCCATAGTCCGTTGCCACACAGACGCTGTGCCGGATCCTGTTTTTCGACAGCAGCTCTGACAGGTATTTTCCTTCCGTAGTCCCGGAAAAAATGATGATCTTTTTCATAGCTGATATCCTCTGGGTGTAATGAGTCTTTCCCCTGCGATCCTCGTTTGGGAATTCCCGATCAATACTGTCACAAACATATCTGCCTGCTCATCCTGAAGCTGTCCCAGGGTGCAGACCTTTTTCTCACAGCCCTCTCTGCCAATGTTTCTCACATAGCCGCAGGGTGTCTTTTTCGGCAAAACCCTTTGCAGGATCGAGCAGGCTCTCTTCAGATAATCCGCCCGTTTATGGCTGGCCGGATTGTAAAGCGCGATGCAAAAATCCCCCTTTGCAGCACTAAGGAGCCTGTTTTCAATGACCTCCCAGGGAGTCAGCAGATCACTCAGACTGATGACACAAAAATCCGTGGAAAGCGGTGCGCCCAAAAGTGCTGCGCCGCTTAGAGCCGCCGTCACACCGGGGATGATCTCTACGTTCGTAAAGCCTGCCATCTCTGCTACCTCCAAAAGCGGAGACGCCATTCCGTAAACACCTGCATCACCGCTGCAGACCAGTGCCACCGTCTTTCCGGCCTCTGCAAGCTCCACGCAGGCTTTGCATCTCTCGATCTCGCCCCGCATCCCGTTTTCATAAAACTGTTTTTCGGGATATGCCTCCCTCACTAGTTCGATATAGGTCTTATATCCTGCGATCACATCCGCCTCTGAAAGCGCAGCTTTTGCCTGCTCTGTCATCATCGTCTGATCGCCCGGGCCGATGCCCACTACATAAATCTTTCCCATCTGTCTCCTCCGGATCCTGTATCTATAACCGCGAATAGTTAGCGAGCGCTAACTCTAATAGCCGCTCCGTTTTGCGATCGCCAGCGTCATCCCGTCCATGCCGGTCTTTTTCATAACAAGCTCGGCACCGGCTCCGGCACCCAGAATGGCTGCCCGCTCGCACACATTGTCAACGCCCACACTCTGTTTTACAAACTCTGATGCGGTAAAGGTCCCCTCTGCTTTTTCCAGAAGCTTTGCATCAAAGGACAGCACCGGGATCCTGTAGCGGTCCCGCAGCATGCACACAGCCGGCTCATCTTCTTTGACATCAATTGTGCAGATCGCATAGACCTCCCGGATAGAAATCCCCAGCTTTTGGAGCGTCTTTGTAAAATAGGCATCGACACTGTCCGGGTCCTTATCACGCTTCATCCCGATCCCCACAGTATAGGGCTTCGGTGACAGCAGGAGACTGTACTCGGCATCGGTCTGATCTGCCACGATCACATCCACCTTCTGCTTTGGGGGATAGTCCTTGATGGACAGCGTGATCTTTTTTGCCTCAAGGGCTTTGACCGATACCTGTTTGATCCCTTCCCGGTTGGCGATGGCAAGTCCGTGCTCGGCAGCAAAGCTGTCCACGGAAAACGCATCATTGACATCCGTAGAGGTCGTGATCACAGGAATCGCGCCCAGAAGCTTTGAAAGCACCATTGCCAGCTTGTTGCCGCCTCCTGCATGTCCCGACAGGATCGGTATCACAAAGGCAGCGCGATCATCAATGACCACCACAGGACAATCGGAAAGCTTATCCTTGGCAAGATGGCCGACCGCCCGAACGGCGATCCCGACCGCGCCCACAAAGATCAGTGCATGCCCCGGCAAAAAGACCTCCTCGGCCCAGTCTGTCAGAGATGTTCCGACCCTTTCAAAGCCTGCCGGAAGCTCTTCGATGCTTCCCGATACATAGGCCTTTGCGGGTGTGATCCCCTGCTTTTCACAAGCGCGGTTCAGTGCTTCTATGACGGATACTCCGTTTTTTGTAAAACAGACTGCCAGTTTTTTCATCGTAAATTATCCTTCTTTGGAGGCCTTTCGAAAGCCCGTTGTAAAGGCCGGATCGTAGAGCTTTGACCGTTCAAAGGCGGCGTGCCTTATGGCATCTCCCACCAGTACCACCGCTGTTTTGGAGATCCCCTCGGAGTCTGCCGCCTCACGCAGCGTTCCTATGGTGCAGAGCACACGTTTTTCTTCCTTCCAGGTAGCCTTGTACACCAGCGCTGCCGGGGTATCCTGCGTATATCCTCCCGCTGTCAGCTCTTCTGCCACCGTATCCAAAAGCCCTGCAGATAAGTAGATCGCCATGGAAGCCCGGTGTTTTGCCAGCTCCCTGAGCGATTCCTTTTCCGGCACCCCGGTGCGTCCCGCGGCCCTTGTAATGATCAGGGTCTGTGAGATGCCTGGCAGGGTATATTCCAGATTCAGGCTTGCCGCAGCGCCAAAGCAGGCACTGACTCCGGGCGTGGAATCATACGCGATGCCCTCGCTATCCAACAAGTCCATCTGCTCCCTTACCGCACCGTAAATGCTGGGCTCTCCGGTATGGAGCCTTACGATCTCAAGGCCCTCCTTGTGGGCAGATCTGATCACATCCATCACTTCCTCCAATGTCATATAGGCACTGTTATGGATGCGGGCTTCTTTTTTTGCCTCATTGAGCAGTTCGGGATTTACCAGACTGCCGGCATAGATGATCACATCTGCCTGCTTTAACAGCTTCAGGCCCCTGACCGTGATCAGATCGACAGCCCCCGGGCCGGCTCCCACAAAATGTACCATGTTCTACTCCTTTGCGATCCTCAAAAACTCCTGTGCACCTTCGCTTTGTCCCAAAAGGCCAAAGGCGTTGGCATATAAGATACACTTAATTTCCATTTCCCCCTTGGCTCTCCGGCTAAGATAGTATTCGATCCGCCGGGTGATATCCAAAAAGCAGGCCTTATCGATCCCTGCCGTCTGCAGGATCCCTATCGCCTCCTCTGTGGTGACGCAAGTCAGGATCCTTTGCAGGATATCCGGCGCTCCGCCGCATCTGATGGCGGAAGCCGCGATCAGTTCCATCCTGCAATCGCCCTCCGCGGAGTGGGTGTTCATGATCCCGCCCGATACCTTGATCAGCTTTCCGATATGGCCGCACAATAGCAGCTTTTGAAAGCCCAGTTCTCTTGCCATATCGATGGTATCACCGATGAAGTTGGAGCACTTCACTGCCCTGTCCAGATCAAAGTCATACTGCTCCTTCATAAACGCCAGACCGTAGTTGCCGGGAGAGATCACGGCAACCCTGGCCCCCATGGCCTTTTTTTGCCGAAGCTCCACCCGGATGGTATCCAAAAGCGCTTTGGTGCTCATGGGCTCCACAATGCCCGAGGTGCCTATGATGGAGATGCCTCCCTCGATACCGAGTCTTGGATTAAACGTCTTTTCGGCGAGCTTTTCTCCCCCGGGTACCGACAGTTCCACCAGCAACGGCTCCGTCTGATCAAACAGTTCCATTACCTGACTTACCTGCGTTTCGATCATCTTCCGCGGTACGGAGTTGATGGCAGCCTCTCCCACCGGCTGGTCAAGTCCCGGCCTTGTCACCCTGCCGATCCCTTCCCCGGCCTGAATGATCACCTTTGCCCCTGTGCTCTCTTTCGCCTCTTCCTTCGCCTCTTCTTTTGCCGCTTCTTTCTCCCGCTCCTTTGACCGGAGCTGCGCGAAGCAAACCTTTGCAAAGATCAGGATCCCGTCCGTGATATCCGGATCATCCCCGGATTCCTTTTTCACGGCGCAGCTGACAAAGTCCTCCCCCATACGGATCTCTTCGATCGCCGGCGCATAGGTGATCCCCGCCGGCGTCAGGATCTGTATCTGTGTTTTTTCTCTTCCCGTCAGCAGCATATAGGCCGCTGCCTTTGCCGCCGCTGCCGCGCAGCTTCCGGTTGTAAACCCTTTTTTCATATGGTGTTTCCTCGTGCCGGCTGTGTTCGTTTTTATATCTACGTTTGTTTTTGCTATTGTTTCTGCTATTGTTTCTGTTTTCGTTCCTGTTTCTGTTTTCGTTCCTGTTTCTGTTTATGTTTCTATTTCCGTTTTCGTTCCTGTTTCTGTTTTCGTTTCTATTTCTGTTTCCGATCCCGCTTTCGCTTGCTTGTATTCTACTTGCAGGATCCTTCGATTCCGGCCACATCTCAGGCGGTCTCCATGCCCATGCGATGGCCTACATCGAATAGAGGACTGCGTTGCAGATGGCGGCTGCGATGTTGCTTCCGCCCTTTCTGCCCCGGTTGATGATGTAGGGAATGGGCGTATCCAAAAACAGCTCCTTTGCCCATACCACATTCACAAAGCCCACCGGAACGCCGATGACAAAGGCCGGCGTAAACCTCTTTTCCTCCATCATCTCATGCAGCCGAATCAGGGCAGTGGGTGCATTTCCGATGGCAAAGATCACTTCCCGGTCAAGCGCGGCCGCCCGTTCCATGGAAACGGCTGCGCGGGTGATGCCCCGCTTCTTTGCTTCCTCTGCCACCCCGGGATCTGCCATAAAGCAAAGGGCCTTTGTGCCAAGCTCTGCCAGCTTTCTTTGATTGATGCCCGCAAGGGCCATATTGGTATCCGTGACGATCAGTGCGCCGCCTCTTAACAGCTCCTGCATCCGCGCAACGGCGCCTTCGGAAAAGGTCAGCGTCCTGGCATAGTCAAAATCCGCTGACGTATGGATACAGCGCTTCGTTACCATGGCGCTCTCTTCGGGCAGACGGATCCCTGCCTCCTCCAGCTCCTTTGTAATGATCGCAAAGCTTTGTTTTTCGATCTCGTCCGGTTTTATGATCTCAACGTGCATCTATGATCCCTCTTATGGTTTGAAGCAGCACTTCATTTTCCGCATGCTGCCTGACCGCAATTCTAAAATATCCCGATCCCAGTCCTTCATAATCGCTGCAGTCCCGGATCAGGATCCCCTTTTGCAGCAGCTTTTGATACAGATCCTTCGGACCCTTCAAAAGCAGGTAGGGGGCATTGCTTGCAAAGACAAATAGCCCCATGTCGCGCAGACCGTCTTCCAGAAAGCGCCTCTCTTTTTGTATCCGTTCAATCGATACGGACAGATAATCGCCTTCGTAAAGTGTCCGCATGCCGGCCATGATGACCTCTTCTCCCATCACGGAAAGGTCCCACTGCGGAAGCTGCTCTTTCATGCCTTGTATCCTCCCCCTCTCTGACAGGGCATATCCGATTCGGATCCCCGGAAGGGCCAGTGTCTTTGTCAGGGAACGGATGATGATAAGGTTTTCATAGCTTTGAAGATAGGATGCTGCGTGGTCCGCTCTGCCCTCAAGCTTCTCGGCATCACGCTTCCATGCATCCGATAGCTGATAGAAGCTCTCATCCAGAATGACCGTGGCTCCGACGGCTGCCGCCCGTGAAAGAAGCTGTGTGATCACGCCCTCCCCCCCCAGGGCTCCGGAGGGACTGGCAGGTTCACAGACAAAGATCAGATCGATATCCTCACGGATCGAAGAAAGCGCTTCTGTGGTCAGAGAAAAGCCGCTCTCCTGGCCCATCCGGCTGACCTCGATCTCACAGCCCGCTGCCGAAAGTGCATACCGATAGCCCGAAAAGGAAGGCTCAAACAACAGGGCGCGCCCGGGCGCTATAGCCCTGACCGCTGCCATAAGGAGGGCGGATGCGCCGCTTGCAGCGATCACGTTTTCCGGCAAAAGCCCCAGCGTTTCGCTGATCACATGCCGCACTGCCTCCTGCTCGGGATCCGGATAGCATCCGGATCGTTTAAGTGCCTCCTGAAGCGCTTCCTTAACCTTCTTAGGGGTTCCCATGGGATTCAGGTTCACCGAAAAATCCATATGCACTTTGTTTCTGTAGATATCTCCGCCGTGTGCCATACTGTCTGCATCCTATACATTCCTATGCATTCCCTTACGTTCCTATGTATTTCTATGTGCTTCCCTGTAAATTCGCTTTCATTCATAGAAGGGCAGCCCGCACCGCCGCCAATAACCCGATCACAAAAGCGGCTGTCAGCGCCTCCGTGGCAAACATTAAATGGTTTGCCCTTTTGATATCCAAAGGCTCTGTTTTTCGCCTCTCATCACCGATCACGGGTTTTTCCACGCGCTTTCCCCCATAGCTGTGTGTCCCGCCAAGCTGCAGTCCCAGCGCTCCGGCGCAGACGCTTTCCGTTTGGGCCGAATTGGGGGAGGTGTGATTGCATCTGTCTCTTCGCCAGATCCTGTATGCATCTGTTCCGGAATAGACCGTGCTGACGCATCCAAAAAGCCAGCTGCCTGCGATCATCGCAAGTGCGCTAAGCCTTGCAGGCAGATAATTCCACACATCATCAGCCTTTGCCGCAACATATCCAAACTGCTCATATCGCTCGTTATGATATCCCAGCATAGAATCCATGGTGTTGACCGCTTTATACATAAGGCCCAGCACAGGCGTGCCCAGGGCTGTATAAAGTAAAGGTGCGATAACACCGTCGGAGGTATTCTCCGCAACGGTTTCCACTGCCGCTTTGGCGATCTCCTCCTCGGAAAGCTCCGCAGTATCCCTTCCGACAATCATGGAAAGTGCTGCTCTTGCTCCTTCCCGATCTTCGTCCATCAGCTTTTTACAGACTGCCATACTCTCCCTCTGCAGGCTTCTTGCAGCCAGCACATAGCAGGTCAGGATCCCTTCCGTAAGGACTCCGAGATACGGATGCAAAAAGTAGGCTCCAGCCAGAATCGCCAAAGAAACATGGCCGCTTACCGAAACAACGATGCACCAAAGCAGGCCTCCGCTGATCCTTGCCGCCTTTTTCGCATGGTTATCCCTTTCCCCACTGCATAGAAAGGATGGCCGATAGAGCCTTTTTTCCAGCAGACTGATCAGCCTTCCGATGGCTCTGACCGGATGGGGAAAGCGATGCGGATCGCCTATGATCTGATCAAGCAGGATCCCCAGGCCCAAGGCGATGGTATGTAAGAAGATGTATTCCCTCATCATCAAGCTCCAATTCCAGACGATAGCCGCCCAGATTCTCTGTCATAAACGTATAGTATACCTGTCCGGTCAGCTTGCTCATAACCGCCATGATCGTTCCGCCGTGACAGACAATGGCCACCTGCTCCTCGCTCTTTGGATCCCCCAGCGCTTTGCAAAAGCCCTTCCAGGATCGCTTTTGGAACAGCACAAGACCCTCTCCCTCAGGGATCGGCTCCATCCCGCCTTGGTCGATCCATTTCTGATAGACCTCGTTGCCGTCAAGCTCCTGATGGTTCTTTCCTTCAAAAATCCCGAAATCCATCTCCGACAGTTCTTCGATCTGCGCCGCTTCTGCGTCTGCAAACAGGATGTGCGCCGTCTGCTTCGCTCTTTGCATCGGACTGACGCAGACCCTAAGCGGCCCTTTTGAAAGAGCCTCTGTCCAGCGCTGTTTTTCGTCCTGCGCTGCCAGTTTTCCTTCCTCCGATAAGGGGTCATCCGTGCGTCTTCCGATGAAGCGCTTCTCGGCATTTCCCCTCGTCTGTCCGTGCCTGATCAAATAGACATACTTTTTTGCCATACCGGACCTTCCTCTCCTTTCGCAAAGCCCCAAAGCTTTCTCCGGCGCTGCTCATCCCCTCAGATACATACAAATCGCCATACACACCGCTGCCAGGATCTCAGCCGTTGTCAGAAAAAAGCCTGCCGTATCTCCGCTGACGCCTCCAAACTCACGATAAGCCAGGCGGCGGTACAATAACGTCGCTGCCCCAAAGCAGGCAATGAGCAATCCTGTCAGCAGCAGATCCAAAGCCGCCATCAAACCTATGGCAGCAAGCATCTGCAGGGACAAAAGCACCATCGGAAGCCGCTTTTTCCCCTTTGTTTCTTCATACAGCATCCCTTCTTTTTTTGCCTTTTGAAAGCCCAGTGCGGTCAGTCCGGAAAGGCATCTGGAGACCACAAAGCAAAGACCGTAGAGCATGAGGGTTTTTGTATCAGCCCCCGGATGCAGCCAGATCGCGGTCACTGCCGCTGCATCGATCAGTCCCCATTTCAAAAGGCCGATGACGGCAAATGCTCCGATATGCGGATCCTTCAGGATCCTGTGTTTTTCCTCCGCACTTCCATAGCAGTGCAGGGCATCCTCCACATCCAAAAAGCCGTCTATGTGGATCCCTCCGGTAATGAGGATGGGCAATGCCAGACTCAACAGAATGCTGACCGCTGCCGGAATATGCAAGATCGACGATGCCCGGCCCAGAAGGGTAATAAGCGCCCCGATCCCCAGCCCCACCAGCGGGAAAAAGGTCAGGCTCTCCGCCATATCCTCGTCCTTCCACGCAAAGTGCGGCATCGGAATCCTGCTGTATAGCGTAAATGCGATTGCGATCTGCCGAAGTATCTTCAATGCTGCATCCTTTCTGTTAATAGCGCCTTCTTTCTTAGGTCATAAACCTGATCTGCCATGGGGATCAGCCCTTCGTTTACCTGATCCAGGAGTCTTACGTAGCATCTTGTCTGCTCATCATAACCGGGTACATCCAGCTCGTAGGTATTGCTGACCACGATCAGGTGATGAACCGATTCCGCAAGTGTTCGGATATCGGAAAGGATCTTTTCGCAAAGCCTCTCACAAAGGGCTTCGCTTCTGCCTTCCTCTGCCTGATCGAAGGATCCGGCCGGATCGTCAAACAGCTCATTGCCCACCAGATTCGATACGCATTCCAAAAGTACGGTGCACTCCTTTGGGCTTTGCATCTTTTCAGCTGCCTGATCGATATCCGTCTCCCGTTCGATCAGCAAAAAGCCCTTTCCTTCCCGCAGCGCTCTGTGCCGTTTGACGCGCCTCTTTCCTTCTTCATCCAAAACCTGCATCGTAGCCAGATAGTACCTCCTTGGATCCCCCGTCTTCATGGCGATCTCTTCTGCCAGCTCTGACTTTCCGCTGTTCGGCGTTCCCAATACCAAAACCATCATGGTGTCAGCCTTTCATACTGTTTGATCGATGCACTCTGAAAGGAGGTTCCATCTGCATACAGGCAGCGCGCCATATCCAGAAGCGGAAACAGCATCACCGCTCCGGTTCCCTCTCCAAGTGCCATATCCGCCCGGATGACGGCGCTTAGGGAAAGCTCCTCCAGCAAACGTGCCATGGCCTTCTCTTTACCCCTGTGCGATGCGATCATATAGTCTCTGCAGCCCGGGACAAGCCGGTCTGCTGCAAGCGCTGCCACGGCGCTGATCAGACCATCGATGACAATGGGGATCCGGTACATGGCGCCTCCGATGAATACACCGCAAAGTCCTGCGATATCCGCACCTCCCAGGCGCCTTAATGCCTCAAACACATCACCGGCTGCCGTAAGTCCCTTTCCCATCTGCTCTCCCAGATGCAGCGAAAGTCCCTCTTCGATCACCCGGATCTTTTTTCCCAGTCCCTCATCCGTCAGTCCTGCGCCTCTGCCTGTACACTCCCTTGGCAGCATGCCCAGAATGGCACAGGCCAGCGCGGTGGAGGTGGTGGTATTTCCGATCCCCATCTCACCCGTGGCGATCAGACCCATCCCTTTCTCTGCGCATGCTTCTACCGCTTCTATCCCCACGCGGATTGCTTCCAGGCACTGCTCATCCGTCATGGCAGGACCCTTTACAAAATCCTGCGTTCCTCTGCAGACCTTCCGGTCGATCACGCCTTCGGGAACCCGGCTGCAATTCATTCCCACATCATAGGTGAAAATCTCCACCGGATAGTGTGCGCTCAGTTTGCCGACAGAGCTTTTTCGCTTTCCCATCAGCGCTGCTACCTGCTCCGTGACTTCCTGCCCGCATTGGGATACGCCTTCAAACACCACGCCATTGTCCGCACACATGATGATCAGTGCCTTTTGATCGATCTGGATGTCAGTACGGTTTTGCACGGCCGCGATGCGGCAGATCAGCTCCTCAAACAAGCCGAGACTGTCGATCGGCTTTGCAACATGGTTCCATATATCTTTTGCCTGCGCCCGAATCCTCTCACTCGGTTTTTCTATCTGCAGGGATAACACGTCATCCAACTTCATGCTCCAGCCCCATGATCCTATAGATATACTGCATATCCAGACTCTCCCTGACGCCCTTTGCCAAAAGGTCATACTGGCTCTGCTTATATGCAAAGTAGTCTGTCAGCTCATTAAAATGCAACTGTTTATTGTTAGCCTCAGCTAACTTTTTCAAAACCGTCTCCAGGATCTCTTTTCGGTCAAAGAACCCGTGCAGATAGGTGCCGTACACATTGCCGCTGCAGTATCCGCTGCTATCGCCGGTAAATTCCGGGGCATCGCCGCAAAGCGTTGTCCTTCCGTTATGGATCTCATATCCTTCCACTGTCAGTCCCTTCAGATCC
>JAILHW010000209.1 GCA_024695605.1 Lachnospiraceae bacterium
AGTCTGTGTCTGCTCCTCTGATGCTTCTTCCGGGGCAGGTTCCTGTGCCGCTTCTTCGCCCGCTTCTGACGATGCAGCTTCCCCGGCGTTTTCGATCTTGGCATCTTCCGGCTCGGCTTCAGATGCCTCTGCATCCTGCGCCTCTGCGCCTTCTTTCTGCTGCTCCTGAAGCGCTGCAAACATGGCGTCGATATCACGTTCTTCCTCGGCTGCAGGCTCTTTTGTACCCTCTGCATCCGAATTCTCTTCCGCAGGCTGTGCCTGTTCTTCCGACGCAGCTTCCCGGGCCGCTTCCGGTGCTTCTGCTGCTTCCTGTTCTACAGATTCCGGGATCTCGTTTACAATCTCATCCGGCTGATTTTTCTTGCTTTTGTTACGTCCTCTCCTGCTCATAGACATCCCCCGTCTGTTCTTTGCTTACCCTGTGTCTTTATGCGTAGTAAAACTTTATACGATCCGGTTTCGCCTCTCCCCGTTCAGAAAGGCCTTCATATTTTCGTAGGTTTCCCATACCAGTTTCATTCTGGCCTGTGTGCTGCCCCAGGCCATATGGGGTGTGATGATCAGCTTTTCCGAATCCTGCAAAAGGATCAGCGGATCGTCCTTTGCCATGGGTTCTTTCTCCAGCACATCCAGTCCCGCTGCCCCGATCACATCATCCTTCAGCGCCCGGTATAAGGCTTTGGTATCGACCACCGCCCCTCTGGCTACATTGATCAGGATCGCGGTTTTCTTCATCTTCGAAAGGGCTTCTTCGTTGATCAGTCCTCTGGTCAGATCCGTCAGCGGACAATGAAGGGACAGGATATCCGACTGCGCAAGCAGGGTATCGAAATCCACCTGCTCATAAGCTGTCACCCGGCTTTTTCCCGTAACGGAGTGGAAGATCACCCGGCTGCCGAAGGCCTCTGCCAGGCCTGCCACCTTTTGTCCGATGGCACCCATTCCGATGATGCCCCAGGTCAGGCTCTGCAGTTCATTGTAGCGACGGTCAAAATTGGAAAACCGATCCTGCGATGCATACTCTCCGCTTTTTACGTAGTTGTCATAGTAGGAAAGATGCTCCAATAAAAACAGGGCCATTGCCATGGTATGCTGTGCGACCGAGGTGGTGGAATACCCGGATACATTGGCAACCGCGATGCCCCTTCTTTCACACTCGGCAATGTCGATGTTGTCATACCCGGTGGCAAACTCCGCTACCATCTTAAGCTGTGGAGCACTCTCCAGCACCTCTTTGGTTATGGGTGCTTTGTTTACCACGATGATATCGGCTCCCCGGATCCTTTCGATCACCTCTCCTGCTTTTGTCACCGGATAGGTGATGACCTCTCCCAGGTTTTCAAAGAGAGAAATATCTACATCTTCCCCCACACTGTTTCGTTCCAGAACTGCGATCTTCATTCTGCGTTCCCCATGTTTCCTGACCGGATACCCCGGGCGCAGGACCTGCGCCCGCAGCATATCCGTATGATCTTTTTAACCTTCTCAGATTTCAAAGAGATCGGAAAGTGCCTTCAGGGCCCCATCGGTCTCATGTGCCAATACCTTCTTGGCCAGAACCTTACCAAGCTGTACGCCTTCCTGATCGAAGCTGTTGACATTCCACAAAAAGCCCTGGAACATGATCTTATTCTCGAAATGGGAAAGCAGTGCACCCATAGCTTCGGGAGTCAGCTGCTTGCCGATGATGATGCTGGAAGGACGTCCGCCTGCAAATTTCTTGTTATTGTTCTCATCATCCTTGCCGCAGGCAAAGGCGATGATCTGTGCAACCACGTTGGCGCAAAGCTTCTTCTGGCTGGTGCTGCCCTGAATATCCACATCAACACCCAGCTGGCTGTCCTTGAATCCGATGAACTGCAGCGGAATAATGTCGGTTCCCTGATGCAGCAGCTGATAGAAGGAATGCTGTCCGTTGGTTCCCGGCTCACCGAAGAGCACCGGACCTGTGGGATAGCTTACAAATTCGCCGAAGCGGTTTACGCTCTTTCCGTTGGACTCCATATCCGCCTGCTGCAGATGTGCAGGGAAGCGGCTAAGTGCCTGGGAGTAAGGTAAAAGTGCAGTTGCAGGGAAGCCCAATACGTTTCTTTCATAAACGCCGATCAGGGCATCCAGCATAGCCGGATTAGCAAGTACATCTTCGTTGGTAGCAAGCTTATCCTCCTCAGCTGCACCATTTAAGAATCTTGCAAATACCTCCGGTGTAAAAGCCAGAGAAAGAACTGCGCCGCCTACTGCAGAGGTGGAGGAGAATCTTCCGCCGATGAAGTCATCCATGAAAAATGCCTGCAGATAGTCACTGTTTCCTGCAAGAGGAGAGGTTTCGCTGGTTACGGCTACCATATGCTTGGAAGCATCCAGACCTGCTTTTTTCAGAGCATCCTTTACAAAGGACTCGTTGGTCAAGGTCTCCAGGGTGGTTCCGGATTTGGATACCAGCACGAAGAGGGAATGTGCTACATCGATTCCCTGCAGAACACCTGCTGCATCATCAGGATCCACGTTGCTGATGAACCTGGCTTCCATGTTGAAGTTGCCTGTCTGCTTTGCCCAGTTCTCAAGGGCAATGTAGATTGCCCGGGGACCCAGGTCCGATCCGCCGATACCGATCTGTACAACAGTGGTGAATTTCTCGCCGGCGCCGTTTACAATCTTGCCTGCATGTACATCGTTTGCAAAAGCAGCAATCTTGTCCTGCTGTGCTACGTAAAACTCTCTCTTGTTCACACCGTCCTTGACTACGTCTCCGCCAAGCTGGGAGCGGGTCAGCTGATGCAGCACCAGTCTCTTCTCTCCGGTATTGATCACTTCACCGTTGTAAAGCTCTTTGAATTTCTCAGTCAGCTGTGCCTCTTTTGCCAGGTCTGCAAGGCCCTTTAAGATCTCATCATCCACAGCCTTAGCTGCATAGTTATAGCTCAGATCCGCTGCCATGGGCATGGTGTATTTTTTCACACGCTCGGCGCCGCCATTGCCGCTCATCACCGCCTTCAGATCTACCTTTTTCTTTGCACCCAGCTCCTTGTAGGCTGCCAGCGTATCCAGATTCTTCCACTCTGCCATTTTTTGTTCCTCCGTTTTGTCTTTCTTTCTTTTATTTTTCAGGCTTTTCTACCCGTAAGCCCGCCTTTTTAATTCTATCAAATTTACAGTGTTTTTGCAAGAAAAGAGGAGAAGCATCCGCTTTCTCCTCTTTCTTTCGAAATAGCTTATTTATTTCCTGATTGTCACCTTATTAACCTTATGACTAAAATTTCCAGGAAGTGGGAAGTCCGGCCTTCTTCAGCAGCTTTTTATAGGCTGCTTTCTTCTTTTTCGGAACCGTTACCTTCTTCTTTTTGGCAACCTTGCTGCCCACCTTGGAAAAGGCGGCTTTTCCGATGCTTCCCTTTTTCAGCTTCGTGGTCTTGATGACGATCTGCTTAAGCTTTATGCATTTGAAAAATGCCTTGCTGCCGATCTTCTCGATCCTTGCCGGGATCACCACCTTGGTGATGGTCTTATTTCCTGCAAAGACTTTGGGTGCAATCTGGGTTACCGCATACTTTCTGTCCCGAATATAGATGTACTCCGGAATGGTAACCGTCTTAGCCTTGCCGGAAGGAACTTTCTTGTAGCTTACTTCGCCTGCGATATCCGTCTTTGCAGCATCGGGGTTCACGGAAAGCACCTGATAATCTCCTGTGTCCTCTTTTACCGTTTCATTCACCGCGGCAACGGCTCCGGCTTCATCCTTCTCCTGACTGCTCTCCGGCTTGTTCCGGTTCTCATCAGGATTCGTGGTCTGGCCGCCTTGCGGGTTGGTTTCCAGACCGGAAGGCTGATCATTACCGGAGGACTCTTCTGTTTGCAGCTTCTCGGGAGTAGGGATCACCACATACTCCTCATTATCGCCGCTGTTATCGTCCTTACCGGTGGTTGTGATCACTACCTGATAAATACCGCCGTCTGTGTTTTCCACATCAAACAAAAGAGGATTGGTCTGCATGGATGCAAGACTGTCGATATTGTAACTGTCAACCAATGTCTTTTCCGGGGATGATGAAAGTCCTGTTTCGGCCTGAATTTTCTCTTCATCCACCTTATACAGGCTGACGGTGATATCGTTCATATCGGAATATCCGTCATTTACAATGGTTCCCTGAATGGCAAGGGTCTTTCCGTCCGGATATCTACCCCAATCGACTTTTTCCAGTCCGGCATTGGTGTAGGATACCACAATGGAAGCGGTTTTTCCGTCAGCATAATCCTGTCCCGGAAGCTGGGCCTTCACCACATAGGTCTTTCCGATGCAATCCTCAGGCAGTACAAAATTCAGATCCAGATCCGTTTCTTCTCCGGGAAGCAGCTTTTGATCTGTAGTCTGTTCCTCTATCACCTTACCGCTTGCCTCGTCCACGATCTGAAGCGTCACCTCGCTGATAGAACGGGTGGCGTCATTCTTTATCCCAACTGTGGTCGATAAAACGCTGCCGGGTACGATCTCGTCGGCACGGTAGAAGCAATCCGTTACATCCAGACTGCCCGGCTTGTTGTAATCCAGTACAGCCACATGAGTCTGACCGAACAGATCCTTAGAGATCATTTCCGCATCGGAATCAGTGACCTCCATATAGGATGCAATGGTCTTCAATCTGCTATCCGCAATGGTTGCTCCAAAGTTTCCGATATTTCCCTGATAGTCCGTTACAGGCATTGCCCGGGACCAGGAATCCTCTTCCCTGTCATAGATATACTGTACGAGCTCACTGGTAACACCCATAGGATACAGGCCTACTACCAAAAGCTTTCCTTCCTCATCCAGTACCTGATATCTGTCGTCCAAAAGGTTGATGGTCTCCGGAAGGAATCTTGCAGCCTTCAGGTTGTCCGTATCTGACAGATCCGCTACTGTATAGAGGGTTCCATCCTGATACCAGTAAAGCTTTCCGTCTGCAAATGTTACTTTACTCTGCATCACCTCATCATTAGTGATTTTTTGATTTTTGAAAAAGACCTCTGCATCGGAAAGATCACTGAAATTTCCATCTCCATCCCTGACGGATGCATAAACCGGATCCTCTCCGTTGTAGGCTGCCGCCAGACTCATAACGGAAGTCACATTCTCTTCAACTTTGACCGGTGCACTCCAGGTATCATTTTCCAGGGTGCTCGTCATGATCTGATTCTTGTTACCGCTTCCGAATACCTGATTTTCTGTATTCTTGATCCAGTAAACCGCTGCCTTTTCACCATTTGCTGCGATCACAGGCTGCATATCAATATAGTCATCAGCCGTCGTCAGCTCCCAGGTCTTGAAAGTATTGGTTGCTGCCGTAAATCTGGCAACCTTAATCCCGGTTTTGGCAAACAGATCCATCACATCATCTTCTGCACCTACAGCCTGCTCAGCGTTCTGCCATACCACGTAAGCGGTATTACCGGTGGCTACTACCTCCGGGGTGCTGTCAAGGGTTCCGTCATCACTGATGAGAGCAGGAGCCGTCCAGTTCTCACCATCATAGTAAGCGTAGTACAGTTGTACTGCGTTGTAATCCGCAGTCTTTGCATCTACCCAAACTGCCAGGCAGGTTCCGTCCTTAAAGGACACCAGCTTGGGATCCGGAGCAGAAAAGCTGTTGGTGCTAAGATCTGATGCGGTCCCCAAAGCGGACTGCTTCTGCGCCGTAACGCTTTCCTCTGCCAGATAGGAAAGATCCATGGGCTTGTAGTTGGTGATGTCCAAAGCTCCCTTTACGGGATCTTCGGCAAGAGATTGGGTTTCTATGCCTTCTGCGACACCATTGCTGTATATATCAAAGTGTTTAGATTTAAGTTCCCATTCATCGGAGAAGGGACCTACTGTGTAGGTTAAATAGATTGCAACGTCCGCACCTAGTGTGATATATGGATTTCTGTCTGAATACGTTTGTAACTTTGGATTAAAAGTACCCGTTATACCTCCGCCGGCACTAATGGTATCATGTAATCCAATTCCTGCTCCCCCCTTCACCGCAGCTGTAAAATCCACATTAATCGTGCAAATAAAACTGTCTTCATATCCTATTTGTTTTCTCATACTTATAGCAGTTTCCAACTCTGCCTTAATTCCTGCCTCCCAATAAAATGGAATAGCACTCAGGATCGGAACCGGAATAAAGAATTGGCCGGACCATTCTGTTTCAATACTTGGTTTCAGGATAATACCACCTTCTATGAAATTAACCTTACCACCATCAGCAATATATCCTTCCATATATCCGAATACAGACATCTCTGCATCAAAGCCGAATTTCACCTTTGGTCTGACACGTGCTCCCTTGTATTCATGTTCAAGTTTTTGAAGTACTGTAGCCTTTTCATCCACATCCTGAAAAGCCAAACTAGATGGATCACAGTTATACTTTTCTAAAATCTTGTATGCATCTTTTACCTCTTCACAATATTTTATGACCTGTTCTTCTGATCTCAGGCTCCCTGTTTTAGTGTCAATCTCTCCTTCACCATGACGACCATTTAATTCAATACCGATTGCTACCCTTACCTTTTTCTTTTCTATACTGACAGTAAAGGGGAAAAAATTGTTCAAAGCATCAAGATCCAATGCTATCTCATGTCCGCCAAAAAGCGGAACTCTATCCGGTATCTTAAAGCTGGTATTTCTTCCGAAATTGAATTCTAAATCCAAATCACCAGCAGCTGCTGAAATCAACAGCTTTTTCTTAACCGCATTACCTGCTTTATCAGTCGCAACCAGATAAAGATCATCACTGATATCAAAGTTGGTACTCAATACTGTACTAAATGTATCCTTTGAAAACGCAACTGCCTTGGTTCCCTGAGCAAGATACAAACTTCCACGTTCGTTTTTACCCCAATCTATATCAGCAGTAAACTTCGTTTGCTTATTGGATGCCAATTCAATCGTATATTCGTCCGTAAGCACATCCGTAAAACCGATCCTTACGCTGTAAATGATTGGTCTTTCGCTTTCCTTTTCCAGACGAACTCTGCCTTCTTCCTTCAGTTTTTTAGCTGAAATAGTTCGGGTGCGATATCCTTCTTTCGAAATCGTAACATCTCCCACATCTCCCAAAGGGATACTCGCCATTCCGTTTTCACCTGATGAATAATCCGAACCCAGGTAGGAAAGCGTTGCATGTTTAGAAACCCAATAGATCTGCGTCGCAGACTCCGGACCGTAATAGTTTTCATAGACAAAAATATACTCTGTCGGGAAATCCTTTATCGGAGCCTCTTTCACTTTAATCTGACAGCTGACAGATCCTTCCACAGTCTTGGCGGTGATCAGGCAATTGCCCACAGCAACGCCCGTGACTGTACCATCAGATTCGACTTTAGCAATATCGGGATCTGAGCTTTTCCAGGTGATCGTTTTATCTGTACTGTGATATCCCTTTGTAAAATAAAGCTTCAGGGTTCCGGTAAGACCCGGATAGAGGGTCATCATGGTTCTGTTTAAAAAAAGAGGTTTTACGGAAACAAAACTGGAGATATTACTGAACGAAAATGTAAGTTGGCTTCCATCTGTCACTTCCGTATAACCACTGTTTTGAATGGCTTTGAGCAAATCTCTTGCATTTATTAGATCCGAACCGTACAGACTGTGGAAAAAACCCAAAGACAGGATGTGGTACTCCCCTGTTTCAGTCATTCCTCTATATCCATCCAAAACCTGATCCCTGTCATAGGGATATCCATCTGTCATATGAATGATGAACTTTTTATCCGCGGAGCTGTACTTGTATAACATTTCTTCCGCCTTTTGTAACCCGTTATTCATTCCTGTACTGCCACCAGCGGTGATCTTCCCAATGGCACTTTTTAATGCTGTAAGATCATTGGTGAAATATCTTCCCGCAAATTCATACACATTTACAGAACTGGCATAGGTTACGATCGAGATTCTGGCTTTGGGATCCTGACCTATGATATCAGTGATAAAATTCAGGCAGGCCTTCTTTGTTTCCGCCATAGGCTGGTCAGTCATACTTCCTGAAACATCAAGCAGCAGAACCAGATCATGAGTTTCGGTTCCGATCCCGGATTCAGAAAAAACCTGCTCCCCTTCTTCAATCCCATTTCCATCCGCCGTAGGACCATGCTCATAGATATGAATGATATTCACGGGTACATCGGCTCCCTCAATAGGGCCGTCATCCTTTCCTGCCTCATCAAGAGATTCATTATGATCCTCCACTGCTAACACAGGCTGCGCGCATTGTACAATAAACATGACCGACAGCAAAAATGCTATGATCCCTTTTAACCTTTTCATCATCTTAATTTCCTCCCCTGCTTACTTTCCTGCTGCCTTTTTCACTTTTGACCAGGCTCCGTAGATCTTGACTCCGGATACAGTTTTATAAGCTCTGATCTTAACGTAAATGGTCTTCCCCTTCGCCTTTGCTATCGTTATCTTTGTCTTTTGTCCCTTGACGTTTACTTTCTTTGACTTTTTCAGTTTCTTGTTCGCTGCATAACGGATCTCATATCCATCCACATTTTTGACCTTCTTCCAGGTCAGTTTCAATTTGTTTTTCTGTTTCTTAACCTTCTTCAGCTTGCAAGCTCCGATCTTTGTACTCTCCCTGGGATCCGGATCTTCCTGACTGATCACCACCGGCAGCTTGTTCTGAGAAACAGTTTGCTGATCCTTCTCTGTTTTCTGTGCGGATTCAGCACCGGATGGGACAGACTGTTCCGTCTTTGATGACTGGGACGGCTTTTCCTCTGATTCTTCGATCGGTTTTGGCAGGGTTATGATCTCTTCTTCGTCCGGCGGAATCGGAGTGACAGGGTTTCCTGCCAGAGCATCGTCCTGTCTTTCCTGATAGGTTTCCTGATCCTGGCCATATTCTTGAAGGGCTTCCTGATAGCTCTTTGTCGTTTCCTCCGATATGGTATTCTCACCGGATACTACGATCACATTACAAACGGCAGTCAGGTTACTTCCGTCTCGTGTTTCGCATTCCACACGGGTAGTTCCTTCTTTGAGTCCGGTCACAACTCCGTTTCGATCCACTTTTGCCACAGCAGGATCGATCACCGTCCATTTCAACGTAGGATCTGAACAGATATAAGGATAGACCACTGCATCCAACCTGTACTCCTGGCCCACTGATAATGTCAGTTCATCCTTGCAAAGCGTCAGATTTTTGACAGGACAGGTGATCACTACTCTACATCCCGTACTAAGCCCTCCGTTTTTGGATGTGGCATAGATCATCACATCTCCGCCTCGCAGTGGTGTTACAATTCCATTTTTATCTACATATGCCACAGAAGGATCGGAGCTCGTCCAAGTTACGTCTGAAGAGATGGCATCAGACGGCTCTACCGAAGCCTCCAATGTAAACGGCACCCCAATTTCATCCGTATTCACATAGGTCTTATTCAAAACAATTTTGGAAACAGCTTTCCCATTGGGATCCGCATGAATAATGCAGGTGTCTGAAAGTGTACCTTCGGTATCGCTTATCGTAACTGTTACAGTACCCTCTTTCTCCGCTGATACCAACAGACCATCTGCTGATTGAGAAATTGTTATGATACCTTCTTTATTCACGCTATAAGAAATTTGATCTCTCTTATACCTTATCGGATCGGTTCTGTAAGTGAGCAGCATCGGATCCTTAGCCACATACAACTCCTTTTGATCAAAGGAAATACTATGTAATACTTCCGGCACCTTCACATAAACATAGCAATAGTCCGATACTCCCGTGACTGCGTCCTTTAGAACGATCCGCACTACACCTCCGGATTTTGCTGTCACAAGTCCTTTCTCATTCACCTCTGCCACAAGCGGATCGGAACTTGTATATACAGGGTTCTTCAGCCTCATATTTGCAGGTTCAGACGAATAGGTAACAGTATATGTCTGGTTCACAGCATCCAGGTAGTAATTTCTGCTCAAAAAAGAGATCTGTATAGGTCTTTTTTCAACGACAATATTCCACGTGTATGTAAACTCTCCGCATATAACCGTGAGCGTTGTCTCTCCTTTTGCTTTTCCTGTCACACTTGCTTCATAGGTCTTTCCTTCAACTTTCGATACCGTAGCGATCGCATCATCCCCCATGACCCATTTCACTCCGGAGACACAATCCTTGGAATCCACTTGTAACGTTCGATATACTGTTTCACCTACTCCCAGTGACAGATCTTCACTCTCTTCGATGAATGCCTCTGTTACCGGGTCTCCCTCAACAAACGTATATCCTTTTTTACCGGCGAAGGACTCCGCAGCACTCCCTTTTTCTCCGATGATCACAGCACTTGATTGATTCATAATGCCATTTACCACGGACGTCACATTTCCGGGGATCGTAACCGATGTAAGATTCGGATTCTGACAAAAAGCCTTGGTTTCAATAGTGTGCAAACTATTTGGCAACACTAACGTTTGAAGGTTACAATTATAGAATGCTGATGACAGGATCTGACCGAGTCCGTTTCCAAAAGATACCTCCGAGAGAACCTTGCACCCTTGAAATGCACATGTCCCGATAACAGAACAACTATCCGGAAGCTCTATTTTCTGCAATCCTATACATTGTTCAAATGCTGATGTACCAATCTCTTTCAATGCAGAAGGCATACTGATCTGTTTCAGATTACTGCAGCCATAGAAGGCTTTTTCGCCGATCACAAGCACTTCTTTGGGAAGTTTTATGGTTTCAATCCCTGTACATCCTGCAAACAGATAATCAGGTATACTGTAATTTGCTCCCTCAAAAGTAATATTTTTCAACCCACTGCAGCCCATAAATGCTCCTTCGACGGAGGCACTCGTAAATCTTAGACTTTGCGGTATTCTGATATTATTTAATTTAGTATCATAACTAAACGCCCTTGATTCCAGCGTTTGAAGTGTATCGGGAAGAGAAACGTAGTTAAGAGCATAGCATTCATTGAAGGCTCCACTCTTGATGCTTATCAGTTCCTTGGGAAGAACGACCCTGTTTGCACCCTTACATCCGCTAAATGCCCAACTTGGTATTGTTGTGATCTTTGTTTCACTTAGATCAATGCTCTTTACTGAAGTACACAGATCAAAACTATGCTCGCCTATCTCATAAACTTTACTCGGAAGCTGTATCGAAGTTAATTTTGCGCACTTACAAAATGCATACTCCCCAACCTTCGTAAGATCTTCTGAAAAACCGAAATCTCCAAGGGCGCTGCAGTTATAAAATGCATATTTCCCAATCTTTTTAACGGATTTTAGCGAACTGATCGATTCAAGGGCGCTGCAGTTATAAAATGCATAGTTTCCGATCTCGTGAACATTCTCCGATACCGTTACACGTTTGAGAGAAGTGCATCCGTAAAATGTACATTCTCCGACTCCTGTGTTACCTGACGGCACTACGATCTGCGTAAGTGAAGTGCAGTTACGAAACGAATAAGGGCTTATTGAATTTAAGGACTGGGGAAATTCAATTCCGGTAAGTGACGTGCAACTATCAAATGCCTCATTAAAGATTCCGGTAAGCGTATCGGGAAGCTCTATGGTTTTCAGAGACGTACAATTGGAAAAAGTTCCTCCTCCAATGGTTTTAAACCCGTTGGGAAATTCAATCTTCGTAAGAGCGGAACACCCTTGTAAAAGATAACTGCTTGTTGATGTGATGTTCTCCGGAAGTTTAATGCTTTTGAGCTTCTTACAATTGCAAAATGCCTTGCTGCCCAGAGTCGTCAGATTTTCCGGAAACTCCGGAGCATCCTCAAATGCGCAAGATTCAAAAGCCGAATCTCCGATATACTGGAGACTGTCAGGAAACGTTACTTTCTTAAGAGATGAACAGCCTTTGAACGCTTCTCTGTCGATCGTGATCAAATTACTCGGTAATTCGATCTGCTCAAGCGAAGTGCAGTATCCGAACATGTTATAGGGAATCGCTATTAAAGTATTGGGTAATTTAATATCACTAAGTGCATAACAACTGTAAAATACTCGAGTTCCCAACGAAGTAACAGAAGCCGGTAGTTCAATCTGATCAAGCAATGAACATTGTTCAAACGCATAATCTCCGATACTCTCAAGGCCATTCGGAAGCGTCACCTGTTGAAGGGCTCTGCAAGCGTAAAATCCGTATTTATCAATACTTTTCAGGTCTGTGGGAAGGTTCACCTGTGAAAGGACAGCGCACTGTCCGAAGGCCCACTCCGGTATCTGCGTCATGGAATCATTCAGAACAACCCTCGTCAGTTTTTTACATTGATAAAAAGCGTATTTCCCCAATGTCTGCACCTTTTTCAGATCAGCTGTTACCAGAGCTTCACACCCATTAAATGCATAGTCTCCGATGGTTTTGACGGAATCCTCTCCCGGAATGGAAGAAAGCGCTTTACAACCGCTGAATGCATAATTACCGATTTCCGTAATACCGTCTACGGTATAACTCATGTCTTTCACGGTTGTAAGACTTTGCATATTGGCACAGGCATTTGCGGGAATTTTCCCGGTTCTGAATATAACCGTTGATAGAAGTGTATCCCCCGCGAAGGGAGCATTTGCAGGCTCCGGAAAGCTTGTAAGAGATGCCGGTATATCTACCTGCTGCAAAGAAGAATAACCCTTTGCGAAGGCATTGTTGGCAACAGATGTGACCCCATTTTGAAAGACCACCGATGTGATCTCTGTCCTATAGGCATACCAGGGATAGGATGCGTTGGAGCTTGCCGCATCCATCGTCCCATTTCCGCTCACAGTCAACACGCCATCCGTATCCAAAGACCAGGTCAGGTTTCCCCAAGACTCGGATACCGGCTCTGACAGGGTTTCGGATGCGATCTGCTCTTCACCCGTCTCTACAGCAAAAATAGGTTTGCTGCAAAACAGCAAACCTATGATCAAAGCCACAACGCCCAGTAAGTAACTCTTACGCTCCATGGTTCCCCTCCCTAGTTGTAAACGCAATTATACCCTGAATGACTCTTTGTTCCTTCTTTACTCCTTCGAATGCTTATTGGTATATTTCCCCACATAGGATCCGGCGCCGGTGCCGACCTTGTTCAGCCCTGCCTGGGTCAGATGCATGCCGTCCGACTGCAGGTACTTTTTCGAAAGCTTCGGTGTATTGGCGTATGCCATTACAAAATCATCATAATCCGCGCACAGACTGATCTGCGCATTCTGGATCAGCTTGTAGTAGCTGCTCCACTTCTCTCCGTAAGGGTCCGTCTGGCTTCCGTAAAAGGACGGGATCCGGATCACAAAGCACTTCGAAAAGCCGGCTTTTTTCTTCACCCTTTTGAACATGGTGCGTACATTTTTGATGTGCTCATCGGGACTCATGGAGGTATCACACGTGCCGTCCTCATTTCTCTGCATCGCCAGGGCATCGCTCTCGCCCTGCATCCAGACAAGATAGACATGTCCCACCTTGTAGCCTGCCTTCTTCGCGGCTTTTTTGGCGGCACTCGCCCGATCGATAATGGCCTGATAGCGCATGGAAGCCCAGCTGTAGCTGCCGGTCCCCTGCATAGCACAGGGTACGGCCAGCACCGGCGTTTTGGTCTCTTTATAGTAAGCCCTGACAAAAGCCGATACCATGGATCCGGTAGCCAGGTTTTCGTCTCCCATCATGTTGTTGATGTACTTGTCATTCTCCTGACTGCCGAAGGGCTCTGAAAACCCGGATACCTTTCCCGGCGAAGACACCGGAAGATAGGCATAGGCCGACTTTTTTTTGACGCTCGGGGCCCCCTTGGCATTGCCGTGCCCCATCATATTGCTCTGTCCCGCAAAGACGATCACATCAATCGTCTTCTTTGGTTTTGCCATTGCCTCCATCGGCATCAAAAGGGCTACCGACAATATGGCAAGCAGAAAAAGAACACACCTGCTTCTACGATCCCTCAATCTCTGAAACATGTTCATCTCCTATTCA
>JAILHW010000211.1 GCA_024695605.1 Lachnospiraceae bacterium
AAAAAGGCTGCTCTCGTCTTCTTTCCCCCAATACGGACCTATTGCACCACATCCAATTATCTCGTCTTCATCAATAACAACATAGAAATGCGTCCAACTCGCACGTTCAAGAACGTGTTCAGGTGTCTCAACCGCAATTAACGCATCCATAAGTTCCTTAGGATAGTCTTTTATATTTGAAATACTTATCGTTTTCCTAATCAGATTCGATACCCAGTTCTCATCACCAGGCTCTATTCTTCGGATTTCCATATTCACATTCTCCCTTCTTCCCTCGAATGATCATGAACACCGTAAAAATCTCTATTTAAATCAGTCTTATTAAACAAAAATTAATAATGCAAGTATCAGTTTTTGCTGATGCTCCCATACAGATACTTAACTTACTTTGACTCTCATAAAAGCGGCGCCGGAAATCCGCACCGCTTCTTTCTTACTTTGCTGCACCTTTCATTTTTCCTTAATAAAATAGAATGTATCCTCTTCTTTATCTTCTCAAAAGGTGAATACAAGGTACTTTCCTTCAATCCTTCCGGTTGAAAAAACGAGCCGGTCTGATATCTTAAACTGATACTCTCCCTGCGGCATTTCTTCTACAGTCATATCAAAGCTCTTCTCACCGATAGCATCCGCTCTACAAGTATAAGACGCCTGACCATTCGCTATCTCATAACACTCATAGGCTCCAAGTTTATCTCCCTTTAACTTTGTTCCATCAGAAAATTCCTGCCTGACCATGACCCACTTGCCATCTATCGTCTCTTTCCTGCCGCAGGATACCAAAAACACGGCCATGCAAAACAAATATGCCGCCAGTTGAAACCTTTTCATCGTCTTTACCACCCGATATTCATTTACTATTTCCCTTCAGACATCAGTTTTTTTTAAATCACAAAACAAACTGTACCACAACTCCTGCCAGGGCACATACAACAAATGCAAGCCCTTCTCCTATAAAGAATCCCTGAATGTGAAACCAATAATTGTGATATTCATCCACCATATCATCCGTCCCCTTGAAGACAAAGTAGGGATCATGGCAAAACCATATAATGTCCAGCACGATTGCATCATACAGATTCACAATCGTCCACAGAAGAAATCCCCAGCCAAACGCCTGCAGGAAAGTTGTATATCCATTGACAAATCGTAGGATCAGACTGATCACTATTACAAACAGGATACATGCACCGATTTTCGCTACTATTTTATTTTTCTCAGTTGGAATCTGATCCTTGTATTCATCCAGTGACTTTACTCGTTCCTGGATCTTCGGCGGATAGTTATAAAGCGTCTGAATAGGTTTCCTTGACATGATATAAACCATCAGAGTAAACACTAGGCACAGAACCACACTCTCAATAGCAAATACCATCATTGTTTACACCTGCTCTGCACTAAACTTCATAATCTCAGTGTTTTCAACATACTCTGTCTTGAGTTCACCAAGTTTGGCAAAGTGATCACTATTCTTGTGAACCTCGATAGCCTGCTCATCACGCCATACTTCTGTTAAGATAAGTTCATCCTCTACAATTCCAAAGGAGTATTCATATCTAACGCAGCCTTCCTCAGACCGGCTCAACTCATCTATATAGTTATTTCTGATTGCCTCATAATAGCGCTCTCTGCAACCCTGCTTACACTTGTATCTGACTAATAATACAAACATGGATTCCCTCCCCTTCTCGTTTTATATTCTTCCAAGATAATTATGTACCAATTTTATCATAATTCTTGACGAAATCAATGGGATTAGGTGTAGTCAAAACGAGCTGGACAACGGTAATCTTACCGCCATACAGCTCGTCAATTATCTTAGGGTATCTCATTTACAGAAAAAACTTTCACAGACTCGGTTTCTTTTTTCGCAGTTTTTCAATAATATTCGGCCACTATCCTGCCGTCTTCATCATATACCACATGCTGACCCTTTTCATTATAATGCACCCATCCGTCCAGGACCTTTTGATAATCGTCCGTACAACTGCCATTGTCCCCCGGAAACACCATAAAACAATTACCTTCCGAATCGATGACCACCTGCCTGAAAACGTATCCTTCATAATCCGGCAGCCCTGCCGCACCGGTTTCATGGGCATACTCCTGCCATACCTTCACAGTAAATGCCTGATCCGGATACTTATTCTCCAGATACTTCTCAAACAATTCCCGTCTGGCCTCAATCTGTTCTTCACTGATTTTCTGATCTGATCTGATCGTACATGCGCTGAGCATGCCCAGCATAACCATGCATATTCCCAGAATTGCGAGTTTTCTCTTCACTTTTCCCCATTTCTCCTACTCTATATCGTGCAGTTTCGTTTCATGGATCTGTCCGCTATTTGTTGCAGTGTTATCGCTGCCTACGATCATAAGCTTGCCTGTATCATCCAATGTCTATATGACAGGATCTCCATTGGCTTCACAGTTTCGTTTTCATTGTATCACGATCAAAGGTCAAATAGAACACTTCCGGAGCAAACTGAAAGCCTACACAAAGATCCTGAAGAAGGTCGGTATAAACGGAAAGAAACAGAGAATCAAAAAAGCGTAACGCAAACGGACAGCAATTTGGCAATAAAGTCAAACTCAGAATGTGAAGGATAACGGCATAATTGTGCATCTTACGGGAACAGGTCTTGTTCCCGTATTTTTTATGTGTTACCAATAGAGTATCAAAACACAGGAGGACGGATGATGGAGAATGTAATTGAGATCAGAAATCTGACAAAGAGCTACGGAAAGGCAAGAGGGATCATCGATGTATCTCTTCAGGTAAAGAAGGGCGATATCTTCGGTTTCCTCGGACCCAACGGTGCCGGTAAATCAACAACGATCCGTTCCATGCTGGGCTTTTTACGACCCAATGCAGGAACGGTAACGATCCTGGGCCTTGACAGCCGGAAGGATCATGAAAAGATCCTTGCAAAAGTGGGCTATATGCCTTCGGAGGCCTGGTTTTACGATACGATGCGCGTCTCGGATGTTATCAAATATGCCGCAGACATTCGCAGAATGGATTGCTCCGAGGAGGCCGGTATCCTTTGCGAACGGTTAAAGATGGATACCCGTAAGAAGATCAAGGAGCTGTCACTGGGTAACCGGAAAAAAGTCAGCATCGTTTGCGCCATGCAGCATAAGCCGGACATCTTTATCTTTGATGAGCCCACCAGCGGCCTGGATCCTCTGATGCAAAGAACCTTCTTTGAACTGATCCGGGAATATACGGATCACGGCGCGACCTGCCTGCTTTCTACGCATGTTCTTTCCGAGGTGAACCGCTATTGTAAAACAGCGGCGATCATGCGGGAGGGCCGGCTGACCATGCTGGATTCGCCGGCGATCGATGAGGATGCTTTTATCCGCTTTTATGAAGATGAGGAGGAGACCGTATGAAATCCGTACTATTAAGAGAACTGAAACAGAATCTAAAGCTATTGATAATCTGGACACTGGCTATCGGCGGAATGGGATTTTACTGTATTCTGCTTTACCAAAGCATGCAGGGTGAGGTGCAGGAAATGGCAGATATGTTTTCCAATATGGGTGCCTTTTCCGACGCCTTCGGTATGAGTACCCTGAGTATCGCAACGCTGCCGGGCTTTTTTGCAACAGAGGTCGGCACCATACACGGACTTGGCAGCGGGATGTTTGCCGCCCTTGCTTCCATCGGGATCCTGTCTAAGGAGGAAGACAGGCATTCCGGAGAATTTCTCCTGGCCCTTCCCATCTCCCGCAGTAAGGTCGTTACCGCCAAGGCCCTTTGCATCCTTGTGATGCTGGTCGTCTTTACCGTAGTCTGCGGCCTGTTTTATGTCGGCGGTATCGCCTACCTGGATATGGACTTTCCGGCCGGTGATCTGATGACCTACCTTGTCATGCAGTTTCTGATGAACGTTGAGATCGCCGGCATCTGCTTTCTGATCTCTGCCTTCTCTTCTCGTATCAAGATGGGGCTTGGACTTGGAATGGCATTGATGCTCTATGCCTTTGATCTGATCGGCCGAGTGGTTCCGGATCTGAAGGACTATCTCTTCATCGGCCCCTACTCCTATGCCAATGCATCTGAGATCTTCTCGCAAAGCGAAACCCCGGTTTTGGCATTGTCCCTGGCGGCGGTATTGATCATCGCCAGCATCACCGGAGCCTATGTCTGCTACAACAGACGCGATCTGCAAAGCTGAATCCTGTTTCGCCCCCGTAAAACTGTCAAAAGTTGCGTTACGGGGCCAAATCCAGTATAATCTCTTTGGAACAGAAACTCCGGAGACTAACAAAGGATGAAAATTGATATTCAGCAGATCACGGACGGTGAAGACAGTCTGGTGCTTCGTTACAGGGAGCTGACACCGACCGTAAACCGGATCCTTGGAATCCTCCGGGATCAGGATAACCGCATATGGGGACGGATTGACGGCGAAAGTGTTGCCGTCAACAGAGAAGAGATCCTCTATCTGGAGTCGGTAGATGAGAAGGTCTTTGCCTACACCAGGGACAAAGTGCTTCGTCTGGAGGGTTCTCTGTCTTCCTTTTTGACAGAGATCGAGGATGAGGCTTTTTTCAGGTCCAGTAAGTCCATGGTGATCAACGTAAACCGGGTGATATCCCTAAAGAGCCTGCCCTCCAATCGGATCGATGTTACGATGGAGGGGGATGAGCATCTGATCATTTCCCGAAGATATGCTTCGGAATTCAGGCGACTGCTGAGAGGAGAACGGTAAATGAGCCACAAAAATGTACCTACCCTTTGGGAACGTTATCTGACAAAAGAGATCGGCATCGAGTTTAAAGCCTGCCTGTATTTTTTTGCGATCCTGTTCTTTTATTGTGTATATCAGATCATCGGACATGTGTATGTTGCCAGTATTTTGCATATGGCCGAGATGATCTTTTCCTGCTATGGCATCTGCTATCTGCAGGTATATCTGTTTGTCAACTTTGATGAGGCGGAAAAGCTGAAGGCAAGGGAGTGCATCGGTATGCTGAGCTGCACCCTGCTCTACTGTCTGATCTCCTATGCGGGCAAATGGTTTGACAGAAGCATCTCCACCACGCTTCTGTTTGCCTGTTACCTTTTGCTGACGTATTTCTGCGTCTTTCTGATCTACAAATACAAACGCAGAATTGATGACAAAGCGCTCAATGCCGATCTGAAGCTGTTTCAGACCGAGCATAAAAAATAAAAGAAAGGAATTACCAAAATGCACTTAAAAAAAGCTACTACGATCACAATGACTGCCATTTCCATGGCTATGATGCTCACTGCCTGCGGCTCCGGCTCATCCGGGTCACTGCCCGCAGATGAAAGCATTCAGGATGAGGGCACGGCCGATACCGGTTCTGCAGATACCGCAAGTGACAGTGGCTCCGTAAATGCCGATATCAATCTGGATGCTCTGAACCAATCAGTTCAGGCCATTCAGGATCTGGATCTGACAGGAAATGCTTCCTCCGATACGAGTACGGACTCCCAGAGCACTGCAGAGGAAACCGATCCTGCTGATGCCGCTGATGCTTCTGCAGATACGGAGGCTCCCACAGAGGATGCCTCAGAGTCCTCTGAGCAAGGTACCCCGGAGGGAGACTATACGCCTTACAGCTATACCGATGTGTATCGAAATGGCAATGATCTTACCGTCATCCCCAATGGACAGCTAAATGCCTCCACTGTTTTATTCGAAGGTAAGGATCTCGGAGGCTTTCTGGATTATGTGGATTCTACAGTCCTTGAGGAGGGCCGTACCATCAACCGGGAGCTCTTCTACGGACTCCTATCAACAATGCTGGTGGATAAGGAACTCAGCGCCTCCAACCCGAACGCCATCGAAAAGTATATGATGATGGCTCTTGCCATAGCCAATAATTTCCACAACCTGGATGTATCCGTCAAGGATTGCTACCTGAACGCAAACAACGCAGCAGAGTATCACTATACGATGAAAACCCCGGAACGGGATGATATCTGGCTCATCAATTATCAGGATCGCACGATCTTTTTTAATGACGGAAATACGGAATATCACTCTGATCTGTTTAAGGATGAGTACCTGGCAGTCTGGCTGATGTCCATTGAAGATTACTACGGGATCAAGTTAAACTAAACGAAAAAACAGCGCCGTGCTTACGGCGCTGTACTTTTATATGCAAGCTTTAAAATTCTCTTGACGGATTCATTCAGCCTCTCTTCTGAGATCGTTCCCTTCTTCACCGCATCCAGAACTCCGTTGTAGGCCTTTATGAAGTTCTTGGTGGAAAGCAGGATGTCCGCACCGGCTTCGATAGCCCCGGCGGCCGATTCCGCGTAGGTATATTTGGTAAAGATGCAGCTCTTATCCATATAATCCGTGATCACCACACCATCATAGCCCCATTCATCCCTGACGATATCCGTGATCACTTCCTTTGACATGGAGGCAGGTCTCTGATCCCCGCGGATCTTCGGAAGTCCTATATGAGAGATCATCACCATATCCGCTCCCGCCTTAACCGCTTCCTGGTAGGGCTTGGAAGCTGCGATCAGCTGTTCCTTGCTCTTATTGGATAATACCTGTCCCTTGCTGCCATCCTCCGTCACATCTCCGTAGCCCGGGAAGGACTTTACCGCGCAGAGAATTCCCTGATCCTTCATTCCGCGGATCATATTTTTTCCAAGCTCCGCATTGGTATCCATATCCTTGCCAAAGCCTGTTCGAAGCGCAAAGCTGCCAGCCGTCTCGGATACATCCACAGTAGGTGCCAGATTCAGCCTGATGCCATAGGTACGCAGCTGGCTGCCGATGGAAATACCTGCACTGTAGGCTCCGGCATTGCCAAGGCTCTCTCCGATCTCCTTTTCGGAAGCAATGACATTCTCCGTAACGCCTCTGACTACAAAGGGGCTCTCCTCTCCGCCCTGGTCCTCTATTGTCAATATTGTGGTTTGCGGCATCATCAGCCGTAAATTGGAAAGCATAGAGGAAAACTCTTCCTCCGTGCCGATATTTTCTTTCTTCAATAAAATGCCTGCTACCGGATAGTTGTTCATCATTTCACTGAACCTGCTTCCGACATCCTTCGGCTCGATCTCCGTTCCGCAAAGCTGTCCGGGGGATACGATAAAGAGCCTGGCAACCTTCTGCTCTGTCGTCATCTGGGAGATCTCCGCTTCGATCTGTGAGATCAGCTGTGCATCATCTTCTTCATCCGACCACAGGGATTCGGTATTCTGATCCTCATCATCAGCACCCTCTTCGGTCTCTGCTTCTTCAAGATCCGTATCCTCGGAAGGCTCCGGATCATCAGATGTGCCCTCATCATCGGATGCAGATTCTGTTTCCGCCTGGTCGGTATCCGCTGAAAGCTCTTCCTCCTTGCCTTCTTCGGTACTCTCTTCGCTCTCAGCTTCCTGATCATCCGCTTTGGCAAGATCCGCTACCTCTTCCACAGCTTCCTGCTCTTCTTTTGCAGCCTGTGTCTGCTCAGTCTTTTCGGCCTGCTTCTGATCTCCTTTGGAGAAGACTCTTACCAGTCCGCCGATCGTAAGAACCAAAACAAGGATCACTACCAATACGGCACCTGCAGCGATACCGATCGCAGTGATCTGCTCTTTTCTTCTTTTTTTACGCCTTTGCTCGGCGCGGTCATCATTTTCGTTTTGCTGTAAACTCACTGACGTTTCCCCTTCTTCCTGTCAATACGGGACTTTTAGACATCACCGCGACATTACTATACAGCGAACAAACTATTATGTCAACCGCATTTCCGAAAGACATAGAAAATTCACAGACAGAACTAGCGGACACCCTTCGATTCGAAAGGCGCCCGCTAATTAACTATTCCGTCCATTGGACCTACCTCCATATTCTGTTGTATGCGTTCCAGTCTAGTCCTTTTGCATCTTCTCATGCTGCAGTAGGTCGATCTTGACGGGCTCCTGCTCTCCTGCCTAGCGTACGATCGGTCCGAAGAAACTGCCCTGGATCTGTTATTCCATTACTGCGAATTCTTTCTGTACTAACTACAACGACTTTGTTTGAGTTAAGCTTCAGTTGCCGGTGGAGTGTACCTCCTTCCATCAGGTTTGTAAAGCTCATCTATGTAAATGTTTTGTATGAATAGAATATACACCACGGCAAGTGTTTTGTCAACACAATTTTAATATTTTTCTTATATTTTTTTACTACTTTATCTCAAATGTTTAATTGTTTGAACAATTTTTGCATCAAACGTTTTCTAAATCAAAATCGTTCCCTGATACCGGACAACTCCTTGCGGATTTTTGATCCGCCTGTCCGATCAGAGAACGATCTTATCGTTTCTTTTGGTTTGGTTGCTCTTTTTACCCCGGGATCAAAGCTGCGTATCCACAAAGATCGTATAGATCGCGCGGATGGCTGCTTCAAAATCCTCATTCGCCACACCGATGATGATGTTCAGCTCGGAGGATCCCTGATCGATCATCTTTACATTGACATTGGCATGCGCCAGTGCCGAAAAGATCCGGCCTGCAGTACCTCTTGTGGATTTCATGCCGCGTCCCACAACAGCGATCAGAGCAAGATCCGTTTCCATATCAATGTAGTCAGGTTCCGCCAGCTTATGGATTCCCGCAAGCACCTTTTGCTCTTTCTGTGCAAACTCGGACTGGTGTACAAAGACAGTCATGGTATCGATACCGGAGGGTACATGCTCAAAGGAAATCTCCTGCTCTTCAAATGCCTGCAGGACCTTTCTGCCAAAACCGATCTCGGAATTCATCCGGTCTTTTTCAATATTGATGGCGCAGAAGCCCTTCTTGCCAGCAATACCCGTGATCACATACTTGGATTTCTGGCAGGTACTCTCTACGATCCAGGTACCTTCATCCTCCGGTGCATTGGTGTTGCGGATATTGATGGGAATTCCTTCTTTTCTTACAGGGAAGATCGCTTCCTCATGCAGTACGCCTGCTCCCATATAGGCAAGCTCCCGAAGCTCTCTGTAGGTAATGGTCTCGATGCTCTCGGGATTGGGAATGATCCTGGGATCAGCCACCATGAATCCGGACACATCGGTCCAGTTTTCATACACATCTGCCTTGCAGGCCTTTGCTACCAAAGAGCCTGTAATATCGGATCCCCCGCGGGAAAAGGTGTGTACCGTGCCATCCGGCAGCACGCCGTAAAAGCCGGGAATAACTGCCTTGGGATGCTCCTCGAGCGTCTGTGAAAGAACCTGCTGGGTCTTTTTGCTGTCAAGGCTGCCGTCCTCCTTAAAGAAGATCACGGTTGCCGCATCGATAAAATCATATCCCAGATAGGCTGCCATCAGAATGCCATTTAAGTACTCTCCGCGGCTGGCTGCATAATCGCTGCCCACTGCCTTTGCAAAGTTGTCCGCGATGGTCTTGAACTCCTCATCCAATGAGGTTTTAAGCTTTAACCCGTCGATGATCTCCTGATAACGGCCCTTGATCGCCATCAGTTCCTTGTCAAAGGGCTTTTTTTCCGATGCCAGTGCGTAGGTGGCATACAGCATATCCGTTACCTTGGTATCACCGTCATATCGTTTTCCGGGAGCCGAGGGTACGACATAAACCCTGTGCTTGTCCGATCTGATGATCTTTCCCACTTTTTCAAACTGCTCCGCGCTGGCCAGGGAACTGCCGCCGAATTTCACTACCTTTTTCATAACTCCTCGATTACTCCTTTATGCCCTTTAGGGTATTTATGCCCTTTAGGGTATTTATGCCTTCTTTAGAGGGAATTGATCAGTCCTCAACACGGATCCTGGTGATCAGATTGCTGATCTTTGCGCTTTTTTCTTCAAAAGCAATCTCATCCATTTCCTCTGTCAAAAATCCGATCTCGTCCTTCAGTCCGGCGTCAATCTTATCACAAGAGCCGAAAACTTGCAAGAAGCTATCTGCTTCCTCTTTTGCGACTACCACCAAAAAGCGTTTTTTCCGAACTCTGTGGTCCGTAAGCTCCAGCTCCTCCGGCTCCCAGCCGCCCGGCAGGGTCTTACCAAGGGATCTGACCGCATCCACCACATCTCCCACAACCGCACTGGCCGTGGGCAGCTTTCCTGCGCCTGCGCCGTAGAACATTGCATTTCCCAGCATATTGCCATGAACAAGGATGGCATTGAATACATCGCGCACGCCGTAAAGCGGATTGTCCCGACCGATCATGGCCGGAGCCACATAGGCATAGAAGGCACCGTTTTTCTCACGATAGATCGCGAGCAGACGGATCATTTTCTTCATGGCCTTTGCATATGCAAAGTCCTCGGGTCTGATGGCGGTAATGCCTTCCGTATAGATTTTGTCAAAGCTTGCGTTTTTCCCGGTCACCAAAGATGCCAGGATCGCGATCTTGCGTCCCGCATCATAGCCCTCGACATCAGCCTCGGGATTGCGCTCTGCATATCCCATATCCTGTGCTTCCTTCAGGACTGCGTTAAAATCGGAGCCCTCCTCATCCATCTTTGTCAGGATGTAATTGGTGGTTCCGTTTAAGATTCCGGTTACCGCATCAATATGATCTCCGGTCAGACTGCTTACCAGCGGCCTGAGGATCGGGATCCCGCCGCCCACACTGGCTTCAAAGAGATAGTTGCAGTTGTTCTCCTTTGCCAGTCTGATAAGCTCAGCGCCGTGCTTTTCCACCAGCTCTTTATTGGAGGTACATACACTCTTGCCTGCCGAAAGGGCTCTTTTGGTAAAGGTAAAAGCCGGCTCGATACCGCCCATGGCCTCTGCGATCACAGACACCTCCGGGTCGGTCAGGATCACCTCCGCATCATGTACCACAAGGCTCTCATAAGGATCTCCCGGGAAATCGCGAAGATCCAGGATATACTTGATATCCACGTTCACGCCTGCTCTTTGATCGATCAGCTTCTGATTTGTCTTAATCACTTCCACGATACCGCTTCCAACGGTACCGTAGCCGAATACTGCTACCTTTACCATATCATGTCCCCTTTATTTCTTATGTTGTATCTGTTCTTTCTTTTATCTTAGATCAGCGGATACTTCTTTGTCAGCTCTTCCACAATGGCTGCTGCTTCGCCAACCTTTTCCTCGCCGCCCTTGATCACAAGTGCGATGGCTTCTGCGATCCTGTCCATATCCTCGGTATTCATGCCTCTGGATGTAACAGCAGGTGTTCCGAGACGGATACCGCTGGTTACGAAGGGAGACTGCGGATCATTGGGGATCGTGTTCTTATTTGCCGTAATGTGGGCCTGATCCAGAAGCTTTTCCACAGCCTTACCGGTCAGACCGAAGTTGGTCAGATCTACCAGCATCAGATGGTTATCGGTTCCGCCGGAAACGATCTTGATGCCTCTGTCCATAAGACCCTTGGCAAGTGCCTGTGCATTGTCGGCAACCTGTCTTCCGTATGCCTTAAACTCATCGGAAAGTGCTTCCTTGAGGCAGACAGCCTTGGCTGCGATCACATGCATCAGAGGGCCGCCCTGGATACCCGGGAAGATTGCTTTGTTGAAGTTGTACTTATCTGCTGCTTCCTGGTTGCAAAGGATCAGACCGCCTCTGGGTCCTCTCAGCGTCTTGTGGGTTGTGGTGGTTACCACGTCTGCATAAGGGATCGGGCTTTCATGAACGCCTGCTGCAACAAGGCCTGCGATATGCGCCATATCTACCATCAGAACTGCACCGACTTCATCACAGATCTCACGGAACTTCTTGAAATCGATCTTTCTTGCGTATGCGCTTGCGCCGGCAATGATCATCTTGGGCTTGCACTCTTTTGCGATCCGAAGCACCTCATCATAATCGATGAAACCGTCATCATTCACACCGTAAGGTACGCAGTTGAAATATTTACCTGACATATTCACCGGTGAGCCGTGGGAAAGATGTCCGCCGTGATCCAGATTCATACCCATGTAGGTATCACCGGGCTGCAGAATGGCGAAAAACACTGCCATATTGGCCTGTGCGCCGGAGTGGGGCTGAACATTTGCATAATCACAGCCAAAGAGCTTCTTGGCTCTTTCTCTGGCCAGATCCTCAACCACATCCACACAATCACAGCCGCCGTAGTAACGTTTTCCCGGATACCCCTCTGCATATTTGTTGGTCAAAGGGCTTCCCATTGCTGCCATAACAGCTTTGCTTACCCAGTTCTCGGAAGCGATCAGCTCAATGTGACTGTTCTGACGATTCTGCTCATCAACGATCGCCTGTGCGACTTCGGGATCAACCTGTTTTACCTCATCAAGTGAATACATCTTTGAATCCTCCTGTATTTTCATTTCTTTTCGTTCAGTTGCGTGAAAAGCTACACGGCGAATATTATAACACTTTTTAATCATAAGGAAAATACTATTTTCAAAGAAAGATGAAAAACAGGGGCGTTTTGATATTTTTGTGTCCCCCGGGGCAATTCTGTGATACACTGTGGAAGGAAACTCATCAGACACGGAGGCTGTTATGTACCATATCATCATCAATCCCAGCTGCGGCTCCGGTAAAGGAAAGCAAAGCTGGTATTCCCTCAAAAGGCTGTTAAATCTGGCCAAGATTACCTATATCGCCCACAATACAACATCGGCGGCGGATACCTCCGGGCAGATTCGCAAACTGACCGATCCGTCCCTGTACAAAAATACTGCACAGTTCAATCATCTGATGGTGATCGGCGGTGACGGAACGCTCAACCACTGTATCAACGGGATCAGTGATCTGACACACACCTACTTGACCTATCTTCCGTCCGGGACCAGCAATGATCTGTCCAGATCGCTGCAGCTTTCCCATGATCCCATCCATGCGATCTACGCCCTGGGCGATAAGGGAAGGACCACGCCTCTTGATCTGCCCTCTGTCAGTTTCGGCACAAAAAAAAGACGGTTTGCCGTCTCTGCAGGGATCGGATATGATGCAGCGGTCTGCCACGAAGCACAGCACTCCCCGATGAAGGCCATGCTGAACCGCATCGGACTCGGGAAGCTGGTTTACGCAGCCATCGCTCTGAAGCAGTTTATCTTCTTAAAGCCCTGCGGCTGTAAGCTCTATCTGGATGATCAGAAGCCCATCTGCTTTGACTCCTTCCTGTTGGCTGCATTTATGAATGTATCGCACGAAGGCGGTGGCTTTCCCTTTGCACCGGACGCGGATCCCTCCGACGGTCTGCTGGATATCTGTCTCGTCGGAAATATCTCCAAGCTGATGGTGCCCCTGATCCTGCCCTCTGTCGTAACCGGAAAGCACTACGGCAAAAAGGGCGTTCATCACTACAGAGCCTCCAGGATCCGTATTGTGACCCAAAGGCCTCTTTGCTGCCATACCGATGGCGAGCATCTGGGCTTTTACAAGGAACTGTCCTTTACCTGCGGCAATGAGGTTCTGAACCTTCGCAGATTTCACTAAAAGACAGCAAACAGCTCCCTCAGCCGATGATGTGGCGAAACGCCTTAAAGGCCGAGGGCAGCGGATATGTTTTGTCAAGCTCCCCGGGCGGGATGAGTACATACTCCTGCCAGGGAGTTTTTTTTGCCTTTGCTTCCGGCATCGTATCCGCCACGGTGACCAGATAGGAATGCATATGCCATTCCTTGTGGGTAAAAATGTGTACCGCCTCCGTGCTCTTTCTGATGCGCAGCGGGGATAAGCCAAGCTCTGCGGTCATCTCCTTTGCCCTGGCAGCAGAGATCCAGCCATCCGCCATCGGAAACTCGTACATGCCTGCCAAAAGCCCGCTCTTTGGGCGTTTGTGCAGCAGCACATGGCTTCCGTCCAGAATCAGAAGTACTGTCTTTTTCTCGATGCTTCTCTCCTTCTTTTTGCTTTTGACCGGAAGCAGATCCGTGCGCTCCTCTTTTTTGGCGATGCAGATCTCCCTCCAGGGACACTCCCCGCATTTTGGCTTTCCGTTTGGAACGCAGACCACAGCACCCAGCTCGATCAGCGCCTGGTTAAAATCTCCCGGTCGATCCTGCGGGATATAAGCTAAGAGCCTTTTTGCAAATGCTTTCTTTACGCCGGGATCAGCGATATCCGATGCATCCCCCCACAGCCTTGCAAGGATGCGCAGCACATTTCCATCCACGGCCGGAGCCACTCTGTCAAAGGCAATGGACGCAATGGCCCCTGCCGTATATTCACCAATCCCGGGAAGGGATAAAAGCAGCTCATAGCAATCCGGCATTCTGCCTTCATACTCTTCCATCACACGGATCGCAGCCTTTTGCATATTCCGGACGCGGTTATAGTATCCTAGCCCTTCCCAGAGCTTTAAAAGATAGGGCTCTTCCGCCCGGGCCAGAGCCCCAATATCCGGAAGCGCCTCCAGAAATCTCTGATAATATCCTCTGACCGCCTCCACTCTGGTCTGCTGCAGCATGATCTCGGAAACCCAGATGCGATAAGGATCCTTCGTCTCCCGCCACGGCAGACTGCGCTTGTTGTTGTCATACCATAAAAGAAGCGGCTGCGTGATCCCATCAGCCGCCCCCTGGTCTGTCTTCATCGGTTTTGCCTGCTTTTGCTTTGTCTTCATGTGCTTTGCTTTCTGTGTTTTTATAGGGTACTCTCGCGGAGGGCACGACCTCCGATGCCGGAAGTGTATGAGTCGTCTGGTCATCGAAAAAAATGTATGCCTTAAAAGCCGCCAGCACATCCCGCTTGGAAACGCCCCCAAGGAAAAAAGCCTCGTCCACACGCACATTCCAGTTACGCAGCGTTTTGATCACCCGCTCATGTGCAGGTGCGCTTCGAGCCGTTACCAGAGCCGTTCTGATCGGCGCCTCATTCTGATCAAACTCCTGCTGCAGATTGGAGATCAGGCGCAGAAATTTCGCAAAGGGACCCTCCGAAAGCGGGGTATCCGCATGCGCCCTCTCATGCTCCTCAAAGGCTTCAAGACCCTGTGACTGGTAGATCTGTTCCGATTCATCCGAAAAGAGCACCGCATCTCCGTCAAAGGCGATACGGATCTGCTCCGGAACATCCTCCGCGTTGTAGCTGTGCACGCCGTCGCTGCAGATGATACCTGCCGCGATCCCGGAATCGATGGCTCCCTGAACATCATCCTCATAGGCCGAAAGAAAGAGATCCGTATGAAAGGCCGTCAGGTAGGGTGCCAGTGACGCCCCTGCCGACAGTACGGCTCTTGTGATATCCAGCTCATACTCCCTGAGAGAATTAAACACCCGAAGAGAGGTATCCGCACTGTTTCTGGACATAATGATCACTTCGATCCTGCCCTCATGGCCCGGGAGCTTATTCAGATTCAAAAGTGCCTTCACCAGACCAAAGCCCGGTCCCGGCGCGAGGATCTGCTTTTCATGCTCGATCTGATACCGCCTATAGGCCTCCACACCTTCCTTCTCAAAAATCTCATTCTCAACCGTCAGGTCAAACAGCGCTCTTGAACTGATCCCAACGACCAGTTTGTTCTCCAGATCGTAAGCCATACAATACCTCTTTTCTCATCTGTCTGTCAGAACAGCCTGACCTTTTCAAACCGGTCCTTCATCAGCAGACAGTTCTTCAGAGAATCATATCGCTTTTCGACGGGACCCGGTTCTACCTCCAGATCCGATGCGATCGCAAGGGTATTGATCATTTCATCCGTGATCCGGTGCTTCATGGAGGCCAGGATATTCAGTTTCTGTTGATAGGTCTCAGCATCCAGAAACTCCAAAACCGCGGGATCCAGATCCGGTACATCTTCGGCGTGATCCGTATGGACATTCGCATAGGAAGGCGTATCTGCCGGCGGATCTGCAGGCTGTGCAGCAGGCAGCGGAGTATCCTCCGTCTTCGTCTCTATCTTCTCAAAGCGATACCGCTGCGTCACATCCGGATATTTCTCGGTATCCGTCAGGCTCATGAACATATCCAGAGACCTGACATATACCTTGTATGCTCCGTACAATGCCTGATAGACCACCATTGTACGGCCATCCTCGGAATGCTCTGCAAGTGTCAGGATCTGGTACAGATTCCCCTTAAAATGCCGATACACCTCAAACGGTTTTGGGTTCTCTCTCATATCTGCCTCCCATTATGCGCCATGCGAAGTCCGTTATAACGGACTTTTGATCAATATCTGATATTTTTCTGTTTTTTCTAAATTATTCTGATTTTTCTGATTTCTGTTTTTTTCTAAGATTAATATCTGAGATTGCATCGTATTTTTAACCATCCAGTTTTTCCCTGCAGAAGTAGCAGTTGTACTTCTTGGGATTCTCATGGATCTTGATCAGATTCTCTGCCGCACAGTTCGGGCAGTAGATCAGTTTCTCCGTAGGAGACACCGGATCACCAAGAAGATACCGCTTTGCATAGTTGTAATTTCTGTAATACTGCTGCTCGTGCCTTCTTTGCTCCATCTGCTCCTTCTGATGCTCGATCTGGTCCAGCTTTGCCTTTTGTGCCAGCATCTCCGTTGTGGAAAGTGACTCGTCGGCTGCCGCTCCTGCGGCCGCCCCGCCCTGTGCTCTGGCAGCAGGCTTTTGCGAAGCTCTTGTATTGGCGTTTTGTCTGCCCCCCTGCGCTGCCGGTCTGCCGGGCTGTGCCGACGGATAATTGATCGGCGAGCTGGGACGCCCCGCAGCCTGAGAAGCAAAGGCTTCCCGTTTTTGAACTGCAGATCCTGCCGCCGATGCAAAGGAGGATGAGGTTGTGATCCCCACCTGCTTGTTTACCTCGCCTTCTTTTTTCATGCGCTCCGCCTGCTTTGCCGCCTTACCGACGGATGAGCGTACCCATAAAATAATGAAAAAGAAGACCACTACGACGAATATCATCTCATAACTGTCTGACATGTTTCTTTCTCCTTTTCTCCGGTTCTGTTCGTACCCGGTGCTTTTCCATGCCGTTTACCGCTTCTTGTTGCTGGC